>CAJOOI010000063.1 GCA_905236105.1 uncultured Acholeplasmatales bacterium | reverse complement strand
TCATATGAATTCATTTTACGATTAACACCTTGGCTATTGATGATTTTAGTTATTCTTTTATTAATGAATACCTCAAGTGCGTTTATTTTAGCATTTGTTTCTTTTTTAGCTTCTATTACAATTTCATTTATTTTATTTGCAAGTTCTAAATATGAATAATCTTTAATATTAGATTTTAAATTATGATTAGATTTGTTACCTGCTGGTAATTCATAATCTTTATTATTTACTAATTTAGCATTTTTTATTGCTTCATTTAATTTCTTTTCAAAAGTATTTTTATTATCACTTGAAAGAAGTGAAAAGCTATAATTGCCTAATGTTTCATTATTTTTTACATAAACAGTGATTTTTGTATCTAATGTATCAGTTTTTCTTACTGTTTCAAGTTTATCTGATACAAAAAATAATTCAAAAGATTCTTTCTTTTCTTCAGAAATAACAAAATCCTTTAATTCTTTATTTTCTTTTAATAATTCATATACATTTCTCATGCTAATTTCACCTTCGCTTTAAGATGTGGACCACCATCAGAAACTCTAACCCACTCTTTATAGCCCTTTCCACAAGAACCAGAACCAATTACTTTCGCACTATCAGAAACCATAGTTATTGATTTTAATAAATCAGGTACATAGCCACTCATAACAACAGGAGAAACATAATTTTCTGTAAGCTTACCATCAATTATTTCAATGCCATAATTACATACACATTGGATTCCCCAATTTTTTGGATCTTCCATGCCGTTATTTGTTTCAAATAACATATAGCCATGCTTAATTGATTTAATCATATCTTCAAGCTTATCATTACCAGCTTCAAAATAAGTATTAGTCATTCTTGAATAAGCTTTTCTTTTATATGATTCACGTCTTCCATTTCCGGTTGGAGTTGTATTTAAGATAGAAGAAGATGTGAAATCAGAAATACCAGAAACTAAAATACCATCTTTAATAATTTGAGTGTCTTTAGCAAGAATTCCATCATCATCAAAAAAATATGATGCAACACTTATATTATCTTTTGTACCAGGTAATATACATGCTGCCCCATCTTTCATGTTGACTACTTTAGATGCAACATATTTACCTACATAATATTTGCCTTTAGCTCTATCTTTTACAAATTGATCCATTTCAACTCCATGGCCAAATGCTTCATGGGCAATTAAACCTGAAATAGATGGGTCTGTTATAACATCATATAAGCCAGCCTTGATAGGTTTGGCATCAATTAGATGCATACATTTGTTTTGTAGTGGTTTAATTAATTTAGGTAAATCTTTAATTACATCCTTTAATAAATATGAATAAGTGCCTTCTCTTTCCATAATTGTTTTTGAATTATCAGATTTATAAACACCCATAATCATACCATTAACCCAACTATAATTTTGAGTTAATATTTTAGTTTTAGATACAAATAATTTAGATACATCTTGGATAGCTATATTTACATTAACATTAACAAAATGATTATCTAAAGCCAATGTATCTTCAACTATTTTAGACGAAATAGATAATAATTCTTCATCACTAAATTTGTTTAAATCATTTTTTCTTACAAAATTTTGTTCTAATTTTTCATTATCATTTAGATTGATATTTAATTCTAGCTTTTTAAGATTATCATCTAATTTTAAATCATTTATAATCTTTTCTTTTAATTTCTTTTTATCTTTATTTATATCATCTAAAGAATATTCAAATACACTACCGCCTTTATTAAGCTTTATAGTAAAACCACAGGCAGTATCACTTCCTTCTGATATTGATTCCATCATTCTGTTTTTCATGATGTTTTTAGCTTTAATATCAGAACCTAAAATACTTACATAATCAAAGTCGCTACTTAATAAATTTAATAATTCAATAGCGTCTTTTTTTCTTTTCGTTAAGAATTTTGAAAAAGCCATTTTTATTCCTCCTTATTTTTGTTAAAAATTATAATAAATCATTATTAATTATGCAAGAAAAATGTTAGATAGGACTTCATATTTCCTTTATTATATTATTTAAAAATGATAAAATTAAAAAGTATTAAGGAGATGATGTAAATTGAGGTTATTACATATATCAGACCTACATTTAGGAAAAAGATTAAATGAATTTTCATTATATGAAGATCAATTATATATCTTAGACCAAATAATGGATAAAATATTAATCAATAAAATAGATACAGTATTAATATCAGGTGACATATATGATAAGAGTCAACCTAGTGAAGATGCATATAATCTATTTGATGATTTTTTATCTAAATTAAATAAAAATAAAATTAAGACAATGATTATTGCTGGAAACCATGATTCAGCAACAAGATTATCTTTTGCATCATCTATCCTAAAAGAAAATAATATTTATATATCACCTAAATATGATGGTGTTGTATCAAAAATAATTTTAAATGATGAATATGGAAATATTAATTTTTATTTATTACCTTTTGTAAAGCCAGTAGATGTAAGAAAATATTTTCCAGATTCAGAAATAAATGATTATAATGATGCCATAAAAGTTGTTATAGATGATTTGAAAATTAATAAAGATGAAAGAAATATATTATTATCTCATCAATTTGTAACTGGTGCTAAGCAATCTGAATCAGAAATATCAGTTGGTGGTAGTGAAAATGTATCTGTTGATGTCTATAAAGATTTTGATTATGTTGCCTTAGGACATCTACATATACCACAAAAGATGACTTATGAATATATTAGATATTCAGGAAGTCCACTTAAATATTCTTTTTCTGAAATTAAACAAGATAAAAATCTAGTTATAATTGATATAAAAGAAAAAAATAATTTATCGATATCTTTTGATAAATTAATACCTCTTCATGATTTAAAAGAATTAAAAGGATTTTATAATGAATTAATGGATAAATCATTTTATGAAGGAAAAGATTTTAAAAATGATTATTTAAGAATAATATTAGACGATGAAGAAGATATAATTGATGCGTTAATAAAAATGCGTAATGTATATCCTAATATTATGAGAATAGAATATAAAAAATTTGAAAAAATATATGAAAATATTAATGATATTATGATAGAAGATATCAAAAAAACCCCATATGAATTATTAGAAGAATTTTATCAAAAACAAAATGATAAGCCTATTAATTCAGAACAACAAAAATATATTAAAAAAATAATTGAGGAGGTATTTTTAAAATGAGGCCTCTATTATTAAAAATGAGTGCCTTTGGCCCATATAAAAATGAAGTTACAATTGATTTTGAAAAATTAGGTGAAAATGGACTTTATTTAATATGTGGCGATACGGGCTCTGGTAAATCATTTATTTTTGATGGTATTTGTTATGCACTATATGATTCATCTTCAACATCAGAAAGAAGCCAATCAAATTTAAGAAGTGCTTATGCTGATATTGATACAAAAACATTTGTTGAGCTTGAATTTTTATATCGTAATAAAAAATATAAAATAAGAAGAAATCCAGCATATGAAAGAAAAAAATCAAGAGGTGAAGGTACAACAAAAGAATCATCTGCAGTAGAACTTCATTTACCTAATGGTACAATTTTAACTAACAATAAAGAAGTAAAAGATAAAATAATAGAAATATTAGGTGTTGATTATAATCAATTTAAACAAATTTCTATGTTACCACAAGGTCAATTTAAAGAATTATTACAATCATCAACTACTGATCGTATTAATATTTTTAGAAAAATATTTAATACAATTCCTTATGCAAATTTAGGACTTAGGATTAGTGATGATGTTAAAAATTTAAGACAGCTTCATGATAATATTTATAATTCTATAAGCCAATATATTAATGATATTGAAATATCAACTGATTCTATTTATTTTAATAAATTTATAGAAGCTAAAAATGATAATAATACATTAGTTGAATCAAGCATATTAGATGAAATAATAAATGAAGATTCTAAATTATTAGATTCAGTAAATAATATTATTTTAAAAAAACAAAAAGAAATAGAAGAATTAAAAATTAAAATCAATAAAATTGAAGATAAAAAATTAAAAATTAAACAGATTGATGCCGATAAATTAAATTTTGAAAACATCAAAAAAGAATTATCTAATTTAAATTATGATACAAATAAAAAAGAAAAAGAAATCATCAAATCCAATTTAGAAAAAGAATTTAATTCATTAAATGATAAGAAAAAAGATTATATTAAATTAGATAAATTAGCTTTAGATTTAAAAACAAATCAGGAACAATTAATTAAAATAAATAATGAAATCAAAAATAATAATGATAAATTAATTTTATCTAATGAAATATTATCAAATAAAAAATCAAAAAAAGAATCATTAAAAAATATCGAATTAGATATTAATAATTTAATAAATTATCTTAAAGAATTAAAATCATCTTATGATTTAATAAAAACAATCGAAACAAAAATAAATGATGTAAGAAAAATTGATGAAGCATTAAATAATTATGAAAAAGATATTCTAGAAAATTTAAATAATATTAATTCATTAATAAAAGAATTAAAAAATATAAATGATTATATTGAAATCTTTAATCAAAAATATAATGATTTTTATCAAAAAAATAAAATTAATTCATTAGAAAAAGAAATAAATAATAAAAATAATATTATTAAAATAATGGATAATATAAAAATGATAGATGATAATATATCTTCTTCTAATAATAAATTAATTAATTTACAAAAAGAATTTGAAAAAATAAATAATGATTTAATTATAATATCTAATAAATATAATGGAGAATATAAAAAATATTTAGATAATCAAGCAGGATTACTAGCGAAAGATTTAAAAGAAGGAATGCCTTGTCCTGTATGTGGAGCAATCCATCATATAAAATACGCAAAAGCAAGACCTGATGTTTTAACAAAAGATGATTTAGATAAATTATTAAAACAAAAAGAAGATATTAATATTGATGTCAATAATATGCTTAATAATATTAAACAGCTTACTAAAGACATTTCAAAATTAAAAGAAGAAAGAAAAAAAATATTAACAGAAAATAATTTAAAAGAAGATGAATTAAATAATTTAAATAATTTAAAAACTGAATTAACTGAATTATTAAATGCATTAGCTAATTTAGAAAAAACTAAATTAAAAATAGATGAAGAATTTAAATCAATTTCAATAAAAAAAGAATTAATAGAAAAAATATTGGAACAAAAATCTAAATTAGATGTAGTTTTTACTGAATTACAAATTGAAAAAGCTAAATTAGAACAAGAAAGAAATATTAAAAAAGCCGAAATTAATAAATATTTTAATGATAATAATTTAAATGAAGAATCATTTAACAACAAATTAAAAGAAATTGAATTATTATTAAATAATAAGAATAATGAATTAATTAATTTAAAAAATGATGAAAAAATAAAAGCTGATTTAAATTCTGAAATTGAAAAATTAGAAAAAGATATTAATGATTTAACAATTAATAAAAATAAATTAGATACTATTTTGGCTTCCTTAAATAGCGATAAAACAAATCTGAATAAGCAAATAGAAGAATTAAAAAAGGAATTAGCTTATAAAGATTTAAATGAAGTAAATAATAAATTAGGTATTTTAAATAATAATATTAATAATATCAGCGCTGATATTATTAAATTAGATAAGGATAAAGAAAGATTACAAACAAAATATACTGAATTAAATACATCTATTAATAAATTACAAATAGATATATCAAATATTAATTTTAATGAAGATGAAATAAAGACTAATTTTGATTTATTAAATAATGAAATTAATAAATTAAATGAAAATAAAAGAATTATTGATAATAGATTAAATATTAATAATAGATGCAAAAATAATATCAATAAAAATAAAAAAGAATTTGAGGATGTTGAAAGAAGATATCAAGATATTAAGAATTTAAATGATACAATTAATGGTTCACTTGCTGGTAGAGCTAAAATACCATTTGAAACTTATATTTTAGGTACATATTTTGATAAAATATTAATATATGCGAATAGAAGATTTTTAAGAATGACTAAAAATCATTATGAATTCGTTAGAAGTAAAGATTATAGTGGTGGTGGTAAAACAGGTCTTGATTTAGATGTAATAGATCATTATAATAGCTCAACTAGATCTGTTTCAACATTATCAGGAGGCGAACAATTTACAGCATCTTTAGCCCTAGCTTTAGGACTTAGTGATGGTATATCAGCTGAAAATGGTGGAATTAAATTAGATTCTATTTTTATAGATGAAGGATTTGGTTCACTTAGTGAAGAATATTTAGATACAGCAATTAATGTTTTAGTAGAATTATCTAATTCTGACAAAACAATTGCGATAATATCTCATGTAAATGAATTAAAAACAAGAATAGATAAGCATATAGAAGTATCAAAAGATAGTATTAATGGAAGTAAAATTAATATTATTGCTTAAACCAATATACAAAAGCATATTTTTTCAGTAAAAGAAAATTGACAAGAAAGTAAAAATTGGAAAACTTTCTTGTTTTTTCTTGGAATAAATTATCTAAAATGGCAAAATATTACGTGAAAACGTTGTAAAATGCATAAATTGTAAAAAAAAGTTGACAAGGAATATAATGATGAGTATGCTATGTTCATAAAAGAAGGTATAAAATATGACAATTGGTGAAAAGATTAAGCATTTAAGATTAGTTAATAATATATCTCAAGATGAATTAGCTAAAATTTTAAAAATATCTAGACAATCATTATCTAAATGGGAAAATGATGAATCACTTCCACCTTTAAATAAAATTAAAGAATTTTGTACTTTATTTAAAGTAAGTGCTGATGAATTAATTGATGATTCAATTGTTTTACATCGTGGATATAAAATTGAATTACCACAAGGTAATGTTAAAACTAAATATTTTGGAACTGATGGCTTTAGAGGAGAAGCTAATGAAGTTTTAAATGGCGATAAAGCATATAAAATTGGTAGATTTTTAGGTTGGTTTTATGCTAATCCTAGATTTAATATGCAAAGAGAAGGATATAGGCCTAAAATCGTTATAGGTAAAGATACAAGAAGATCTTCATATATGCTTGAATATGCAGTTGCAGCAGGTGCTGCAGCATCAGGTGCTGATGTTGAATTACTTCATGTAACTACAACTCCATCTGTAAGCTATATCGTTAGAATGGATGGCTTTGATTGTGGTGTAATGATTACTGCATCTCATAATCCATTTTATGATAATGGTATTAAAGTAATTAATGGTAATGGTGAAAAATTAGATGATAATATTGCTTTTTTAGCTGAAGCATATATCGATTCTGATTTTAAGACATTAGGCTTAGAAGGGGAAACTGATCTACCTTTTGCAAAAAGAGATAGAATTGGTACTATTAATGATTATTCAAGTGGTAGAAATAGATATATTGGTTATTTAATTTCTCTTGCAAGACATAGTATGAAAACACTACGTATTGGTCTTGATGCAGCAAATGGTGCATCTTGGATGATTGCTAAAAGCGTTTTTGAAGCATTAGGCGCACAAGTAAGTATTATCAATAATACACCTGATGGACTTAATATTAATTTTAATGCTGGTAGTACTCATATTGAAAATTTCTGTAAATATGTAAAAGAAAACAAATTAGATGTAGGCTTTGCATTTGATGGTGATGCCGATAGATGTATCGCAGTAGATGAATTTGGTAATGAAGTTGATGGCGATAAGATTATGTATTTACTTGCTTGCAAGATGAAAGATGAAGGTACTTTAAAGAAAGATACTCTTGTAACAACTATTATGTCTAATTCTGGCTTAGAAAAAGCTTTAAAAGAAATTGGCATTGATATGGTAAGAACACAAGTTGGTGATAGATTTGTGTTTGAAAGAATGGTTAATGATGGCTATACATTAGGTGGAGAACAATCAGGACATATCATTATTAGAAAATATGCAACAACAGGAGATGGTATTTTAACTGCAATTATGGTTGCAGAAGAAATGCTTGAAAAGAAACAAGTATTATCTAAATTAGTTTCACCAGTTGTTGTATTACCACAAAAGCTTAAAAATGTTCGTGTAACAGATAAAAGAGTTGTTGTTGAAGATCAAGTAGTTCAAGCAGTATTTGAAGAAGTTAATGAAGATGTTAAAGGTCATGGTAGAGCTTTACTTAGACAATCAGGTACAGAACCTGTTGTAAGAATCATGCTTGAATGTGATGATTTAGATGCATGTGATAGATATATTGAAAAAATATATAACGTAATTAAGAAAAGAGGTTACGTCATCAATGAATAAAAGATGTGTATTAACAAAAGATTTATTTGAATGTGATGTGCCATATTTAAAAGCTTTATTTGAAGAAAGTACATATCCTTGGGACATGTTACCAAAGATTAAAGAATTAATTCAAAAATTATTAAAAGAAGGTATTCCTGGTTTTACTCTTTTAAAAGAAGGTGTATTAGTTGGAGAAAATGTTAGTATCGCTCCAACAGCAACTATCATACCTCCAGCTATTATTGGCTCTAATACAGAAATTAGACCTGGAGCTTACCTAAGAGGCAATGTTATAACAGGGAGCGATTGCGTCTTAGGTAATTCTAGCGAATTTAAAAACTGTATTTTGTTATATCATGTTCAAGCACCACATTATAATTATGTTGGGGATTCAATCTTAGGAAATTATGCTCATATGGGGGCAGGAAGTATCTGTTCAAATTTGAAAAGTGATGGTAAAAATATTGTCATTCATGGGGATACAGACATTAATTCTGGTTTAAGAAAAATTGGTGGCATTTTGGCAGATCATGCTGATGTTGGCTGTCAATGTGTATTAAATCCAGGAACAGTAATTGGTAAAAACACTCAAATCTATCCGCTATCATGTGTTAGAGGTGTTGTTGCAGAAAATAGTATTTATAAAGATAAAAATAATATAGTAAATAAAGAGAAAAGATAATTATGAAAGTAGTAGTGGGCGATAATAAAACAATTAGTAAACAAATTGCAGAAGAATTTGTTAAACAAGTTAATGCTAAACCAAATAGTGTATTAGGCTTAGCTACTGGTACTTCACCACTTGATGTTTATGTAAATTTAGTTAAAGCAAATAAAGAAGGAAGAGTATCATTTAAGAATGTTGCTACATTCAATTTGGATGAATATATTGGTCTTGAAGGTACATATAATCAATCATATAGATATTTTATGAATGATAATTTATTCAATCATATCGATATCGATAAGAAAAAAACACATGTATTATTAGGTGTTGGTGATTATATGGCTTATGCAAATCAATATGATAATGAAATTGCTTCATTTGGTGGTATTGATTTACAAATCTTAGGTATCGG
>CAJOOI010000062.1 GCA_905236105.1 uncultured Acholeplasmatales bacterium | reverse complement strand
ATTGAATTGTTATTTAAAAATAGATTAGTTATGTTAATTAAAATTTGTGATTATTTTACAATCATAAATGATAAAATGAATCATACAAGGTAAGGAGTTATATGAAAGGATTTTTATATGGTCAAACAGGCTATAATTTATTAGAAAATAGTATAAAATTAGATGAATATATCAAAATGGCTAAAGAAAACCATTTTGATTTTTTGAGTTTGACTGATAAAAATTTATCTATCTCATTTAGGTTTTATAATGAATGTAAGAAAAATAATATTAAGCCAATTATTGGCTTAGAATATACATTTATTAATGATGATTATAAGGAATCAAAAGTATTATTATATGCTAAAAATAAAAATGGCTTAAAAAAATTATTTAAGATATCATCAGATGTTAGTATTAATTTAATAAATGATATTTCAAATATATTAGGCTTAAAAGATATTTTATATGTTTATATATTTGAAGATTCATATATTTATAGATTATATCAAAATAGTGATTTTTATGTTCTACTTGATTATTTAAATAAAATTGATAATGAATCAACATATTTTGCTTATTCTTATACTAATGATTCATCTAAAATTCAAATTACGGGTTCTTATTTAGAATATTTAAATAATTATGGATTTAAGACAATAGAAGTCCATAATACTAAATATTTATTAAAAGAAGACGCGATAGTTTATAAATCATTACTTAATACAACTGGAAAAGATTATAAAATAGATAATCAAAAAGATTATTCATTTTTAATTAATCCAACTCCATCAAAAGAAATTGATGATTTTATTTCATTAATTGATGATGAATTATTTGAGCATGTCAAAAAAACAATTCCTAAATTTGTTAATAAAAAAGGAATGGAATCAACTGAATATTTAAAAAATTTATGCTATAAAGGCTTAATGAAGCGAAATAGGTTTGATGAAATACATAAAAAGAGACTTGATTATGAATTAGATATTATCATAAAGATGGGCTATCAAGATTATTTTTTGATTGTTTGGGATTTTATTCGTTATTCAAAAACTAATGATATATTAGTTGGTCCAGGTCGTGGTAGTGGTGCATCATCTCTTGCTGCATATACATTAGGTATTACTGAAATAGATCCTTTAGATTATAATTTGTTATTTGAAAGGTTTTTAAACCCAGAACGTGTTTCTATGCCTGATATTGATACAGATTTTCCTGATGATAAAAGAGATTTAGTAATTGATTATGTAAAAAATTTATATGGAGAAGATCATGTTTGTAATATTACCGCTTTTGGTACTTGGCAATTAAAATCATCAGTAAGAGAATTATCTAAATGCTTTAATATTGAATTATCTAGGGCTGAGGCAATAGTAGATATGGTAAGGCAAAAAGGATATGATACATTACTTCAAGAATATAAAGATACAAATTTATATAATTTCTTATATGTAGCAAAAAGAATAGAAGATTTGCCTAAGCATATTACAACTCATGCGGCAGGTATAATTATATCTGATGATTCATTATATGATATTATTCCACTTCAAAATGGCATTAATGGTTTAAAACAATCTCAATTTGAATTTGTTGATTTAGAAGCATTAGGACTATTAAAAATGGATTTTTTAGGAATTAGGAATTTAACATTTTTAAAAGAAATGATGGATATGACTCCTGGCTTTGATATGAAAGCTTTAAGAAATATCAATTTGAATGATAAAAATATATTTTCAATTTTTCAAAGAGGAGATACTTTAGGAATATTCCAATTTGAATCATTAGGTATTAGAAGAGTATTAAGAGATATAAAGCCTGATTGTTTTACTGATTTGGTTGCGATAAATGCTTTATATAGACCAGGACCAATGGAATCTATTCCTGAATATTCAGCTAGAAAAAAAGGAAAAAAATATACATATTTACATAAAGATTTAGAGCCTATTTTAGCCCAAACATATGGCATTATTGTTTATCAAGAACAAGTTATGCAAATTGCTCAAAAATTTGCAGGATTTACATTGGGAGAAGCAGATATTTTAAGAAAAGCAATATCTAAAAAGAATGCTGATGTATTAGCTAAAGTAGAAAATGAATTTATTGAAAAATCAGTACTTATGGGTCATGATAGAGCTTTAGCTATTCAAATATATGATTTAATATATAAATTTGCTAATTATGGCTTTAATAAAGCCCATGCGGTTGTATATTCATATTTAGCATACCAAATGGCATATTTTAAGGTTTATCATTTTGACGCTTTTGTTGCATGTATTTTAAATAATACTTTAGGTAATGCAAAATCCCAAATTGATTATATGAATTATGCCAAAACAAGAAATATTAGATTCATGAAGCCTAATATTAATATTTCAACTGATAAATATATTTTAAAAGATGGAATTATATATATGCCATTTCTAGCAATAAATACAATAGGTATTATGCAAACAAAACAAATATTAGAGGAAAGAAATAAAAATGGTATTTTTACTTCTTATGAAAATTTCAAGAAGCGTCTTGATTTATCATCTTCAGCTATGGAAGCATTAATATTTGGTGGGGCTTTTGATGTTTTTAATAAATCAAAAAAGAATTTGATGAATTCTTTAACTAAAAAAGATGATATCTTCTTTAAACATATGGAAAATGTTAAAGAAGATAATTCTGAATTTGATTTTCCATATTTAGCTCAAATGGAATTAAAATATTTAAATTATAATTTTGAATATAGTATTTATAAAAATATTAATTTAATATGCCAAAAAGAGCATGCTTTAAGAATTAATAATTTAAGAATAGGTAATCCTTCTTCAATAATTGCATCTTTAAATAATATAAAAAAGATTAGAACAAAAAATAGTGAAGATATGGCTATATTAGATTTATCTGATGGTGATAATATTTTAAGAGGTGTTATATTTCCTAAAGTTTATGTTAAATTTTATAATATTTTAACTCAAAATAAATTATATAAAGTATTTGGTAGGCTTAATAATGATAATGAAGGAATGTCTTTTATCATTTTAAGTATTAGTGAAATAAATTAATTACAAAAATAAATGGGTTGTGAAAAACAGAAGAATTATTAGTTAAAACAAATAATGAATTAATCTTTATAAAAGAGATAAGTCATTATCTTTTACATCTAAACTAGAAAAGCTTTCAAAATGCATAAAAGATGGCGGTGATGTAAAAATGAAAGAAATTATAAATAGCGTTGTTCCTACATTTAAAGAGCAGGAACAAGCTAATAAAATTTTTGTTGAAAACAAAAAAAGTTAGTTATAGATTTATCTTCTATGACCAACCTCAACGACTAAAATTATCAATTCGTTATCATTAATTTCTGTTATTATGCGATAATCTCCGATCCGATATCTCCATTGGCCTTTTTTGTTTCCAACAAGAGGCTTTCCATGAATATATGGATTTTCGGTGTCATTTAAATTTTTCTCAATCCAACCGATTATTAATGATTTAGTATTATAATTTAATTTGTTTAATTCTTTAATTGCTAATTTAGTAAATCTAACTTTATATATCATAAGCCTAATAAAGTTTTTGCTTCCTCCATAGAGTATGTTGTAGGATCATTATCAAATTCTTTTTTAGCTTTGATATAAGCATTTAAATCAATTTCATCTTCAATTTTTTCTAAGACAGCTTGTCTTACCATTTCAGATAAATTGATTCCCTTCAAATTAGCATAATCTTTAAATAGTTTTATTTCGTCGTTATTTAATCTTAATGATATAGTGTTTGAACCCATAAGAATACCTCCGCGTATTACATTGTATTACAACTATATTTTAACATATATTTATAATTTGCCAATATTATTGATATATAGAGGAAAATAGTTACTTCAAAAATTAATGATATAAAATAGATTTAATCTTATGATGATCTTTCTTTTATCTGAATATTATTAACATAAAAACAAGAAAAAAGAATTATTTTATTTATAAGTAATGTATTAAAAAATATAATAAATAAAGGGGTTGTGAAAAACTAATTTTTGTTTTTTCAACCCCTTTTAACTATTAATTAAGCAAAAATTTTATATTATCAATTGTGATTTGTTGTTGATCTTCAAAACTTATTTTAGCATCATTATCATCTGCTTGTGTTCCATATGAACCAAATTGACTATGATTTCCTCCTTTTATTATTATTTCTTTATATGAAGGAGGAAAATTTGTTTTATTTTTTTCATATTCATTTATATTTAAGCAACCATCATCAGTTCCATATATTGATAATACTTTAATATTATCAGGTAATTTTTTAGTTGAATATGATGCTAAAAATATTATTCCATCAAATTGAGATTCATTTTTTAATAAGAATGTTGATGCCATTACTCCACCTAGAGAATGCCCCATCATATAATAATTATTATAATTATAATTGTCCAATACCGAACTAGCTTTATTTATGCCAAAAAATGGATAATTAAATGGCATATCTATTAAAAATGTATCTATTCCATCTTTTGCTAAATTAAATAATAAAGGTGCATAAGCCTCACATTCTACTTTAGCACCAGGATAGAATATTATTGCATCATCACTGCCACTACCATCAAATTGATAACCAAAATCTGTTTTTACAACTTTAACTTCATTTGTGCTATTTAGATAATCCTTTGCTAAAGAATTTGCTTTATTATAATTAGCAAAATCAAATAATATATCAATAACCAATAAAATAATTGTAAGTGCAATTGTAAAATTAATATTAAAACTTCTTTTTAATTTGTTTTTAGACAACCTATTTAATATTGTTGTAATTAAAATAGATATTACAATTGATGCTACAATACTTAAAATAATTTGTAATACAAACTTCATTAAAAACACTTCTTTACTACTAAAATACCGAAATTGATTATAGCACTTTTTAAGACAAATGTGCTAAATAAATTTTATAATTAGTATGAAAAATTTATGTATTTCAAATATTTATAGTAACTTATTTTTTATTTTTTGTTTTTTTCCTTGCAATTTGACTACTCATAATTTATAATTATAAAATGACTTTTGTGTTGTTTTTTGTAAAAACGCCTAAATTTTAGGCTTAAGATATATTCGTGGTTATCCCTTATAAAAGGTGTTAAACAACCTTTTAGCTATAAGCTAAGAAGTCGATTGACAGTTTAAAAATCAAAAAAGAAAGGGATTTGATTAAAAATGGGTTACAGATTGGTTAACTATGGTAAAAAATCAGTAAGAAGAAATTATTCTAAAATTCGTACTGATGTAGATTTGCCAGGACTAGTCGAAATACAAACTAAGTCATTTGAATGGTTTGTAGAAACTGGTTTAAAAGAAGTATTTAATGATGTATCACCAATTACTTCTTTCAACCAAAATTTAAAACTTTATTTTCAAGATTATCATTTTGAAGATCCTAAGTTTAATGTAGTTGAATCAAAATTAAGAAGAATCAACTACTCAAGACCACTAAAGGTTAATGTCCTTCTTGAAAATGCTGAAACAGGCGGTATGGTTAAGCATGAACTTTTCATGGGCGATATTCCTTATATGACACCAGTTGGTACATTTATTATCAATGGTGCTGAACGTGTAGTTATTTCACAAATTATTCGTTCTGCAGGTGTATATTACAAAAGAGAAATCGACAAGAAAACAGGCGATGCTAAATTCTTCGGTACTGTAATGCCTACACGTGGTGTTTGGCTAGAATATGAAGAAGGCTCTAAACAAATTTGGTATGGTAAAATTGATAGAAATAAAAAAGTATTATTATCTACAATTTTAAAAGCTTATGGTTTTGCAACTAATGAACAAATCTTAGATTTCTTTGGTGAAAGCGAACATCTAAAGACTACATTAGAAAAAGATCCTAACACTAATACAGAAGATGCAGTAGTAGATTTATATTCAAAACTACGTCAAGGAGAAGAAGTTCCAGCTGATGGTGCAAGAAATTTCCTTGTTCAAAGATTGTTTGATGAATCAAAATATGATTTACAAAAAGTTGGTAGATATAAATATAATATCAAGCTAGATGTATTACAACGTGCAAAAGGACATGTTTTAGCTAAAGATGTTGTTGCAAAAGAAGATATCTATGAAGAAGAATTAGAAATAAGAAAAGAAAACCAAATCGAAATTAGAGAAATCAAGAAAGGTGCCCTACTTTTCAAGGCTGGTGAAGTTATCGCTCAAAATGGTAGTGTAATTGAAGGCGAAGTTTATGAAAGACTTGATAAAGCAAGAGCCGCTTATAGAGAAAAAGTAGATTTGGGTAATACTTTATGCGAAGACCCATATTGCGAAGTATTATATATTGATGTATTAAAAGGTGAATCAGAAGAATTAGTAAAAGTAATTGGTAATGATCATCGTGAAAAATCATTACATATTACAATGAGCGATATCTTAGCTTCTGTAAGCTATTTTATGAATCTTTATTCTAATGTTGGAACATGCGATGATATTGACCATTTAGGTAATAGACGTTTAAGATTAATTGGTGAATTATTAAAGAACCAATTTAGAATTGGATTTGCTAAATTAAAGAAAAATATTGAGGATAGAATGTCTACAGTAGAAATTGATAAAGCAACTCCTCAAAATCTTATTAACATTAAACCTTTAACTTCTTCATTAAAAGAATTCTTTGGTTCATCTCAATTATCACAATTTATGGACCAAATTAACCCTCTTGCAGAAATTACTCAAAAACGTCGTATTTCTGCCTTAGGTAGTGGTGGTATCGCAAGAGATAGAGCCGGCGTTGAAGTCAGAGACGTACATAATTCTCACTATGGTAGAATGTGTCCTATCGAGACTCCAGAAGGTCCATCAATTGGTCTAATTACATCACTTGCTACATATGCTAAAGTAAATGAATATGGTTTTATTGAAACACCATATTTCATAGTTGAAGAACGTGATGGCGTTAAATATGTAACTGAAAATATCAAATATTTATCTGCTGATGATGAAGAAGGCAAGATCATTGCTGCGGCCAATACTGTCTTAAATGATGATGGTTCATTTGCAGAAGATAGAGTAATTGGTAGAAGAAATGGGGAAACAGAAATCGTTTCTAAAAATGAAATTGATTACATGGACGTATCTCCAAAACAAATAGTTTCAGTTGCTGCATCTTGTGTACCATTCCTAGAACACGATGATGCTACACGTGCCCTAATGGGTGCAAACATGCAACGTCAAGCAGTTCCAATTATCAATCCTGAAGCTCCAATTGTTGGTACTGGTATGGAATATAGAGCTGCTAAGGATAGTGGTTCAGCTTTAGTAGCAATGCATAGTGGTATTGTTGAATATGTTGATGCTAAAAAGATTATCATTAGAGAAAATGATGGTTTTGTTAGAACATATAATTTATTCCAATTCTTACGTTCAAACTCTGCAACAGCAGTTATGCAAAGACCTATCGTAAAACCAGGTGAAAAAATTGATCAAGGCGATATTATTGCTGATGGCCAATCTATGAAAAATGGTGAGCTTGCATTAGGTAGAAATGTTAGAATTGCATTCATGACATGGGAAGGCTATAACTTCGAGGATGCCGTTATCATGAGTGAAAAGATGGTCTATGATGATGTATATACTTCACTTCATATCGATGAATTTGAAATTGAAGCAAGAGATACAAAATTGGGACCTGAAGAATTTACTCTTGAAATTCCAAATGTTAAAGAAGAAACAAAACGTAATCTAGACTTAGATGGTATTATTGTTGAAGGTTCTGAAGTTAAAGAAGGCGATATCTTAGTTGGTAAGATTACACCTAAAGGACAAACAGAACCATCTCCTGAAGAAAAATTATTACTTGCTATCTTCGGTGAAAAGACTCGTGATGTTAGAGACTCATCACTTAGAGTTCCTCATGGTGGAGGCGGTATTGTTCAATCTGTTCAACACTTCAAAAAATCAGAAGGTGCTGAATTAAATCCTGGTGTTAATGAAGTTGTAAGAATTTTCGTAGTTCAAAAACGTAAAATCCAAGTTGGCGATAAAATGGCTGGTCGTCATGGTAACAAAGGTGTTATTTCTAACATTTTACCAGTTGAAGATATGCCATTTACAGCTGATGGTCATCCAATTGACATCATGCTTAACCCACAAGGTGTTCCTTCACGTATGAATATCGGTCAAGTACTTGAGCTTCATTTAGGTATTGCTGCTAAGAAATTAGGTGTTCAAGTTGCAACTCCAGTATTTGATGGTGCGACAGTTGAAGATATTGAAGAAATTATGCAAGAAGCAGGTCTTCCATATGATGGTAAAGAAATCCTTTATGATGGAAGAACTGGTGAAAAATTTGAAAATCCAATTTCAGTTGGTATCATGTATTTCGTTAAGTTAAGCCACATGGTTGATGATAAACTTCATGCAAGAAATGTTGGTAAATATACTTTAGTAACACAACAACCTATGGGTGGTAAAGCTCAAAACGGTGGTCAAAGATTTGGTGAAATGGAAGTTTGGGCTCTTCAAGCTTATGGTGCAGCTCATACATTAAGAGAAATGATGACTATCAAATCAGATGATTTAGTTGCAAGAGATAGAACATATGATGCAATTGTTAGTGGAAAACCAATTCCTGATTCTGCAATTCCTGAATCATTTAGAGTTCTTACAAGAGAACTTCAATCATTAGGTATCCATGTTGAATTAATGAATGAAGAAGCTACAAATGAAGTTAACCGTTCAATTGTTGACTTTAAGATTAAAAATGTAGTTACAAATAGAGTCCATTATGATCTTTTCGAAAATGAAAATGATGAAGTAGGAGGTGAACAAGATGAGTAATCAATATAAATATTTTAAAATTGGTTTAGCATCTCCTGAAGAAATTATTTCTTGGTCACATGGTGAAGTTTTAAAGCATGAAACAATCAATTATCGTACTTTAAAACCTGAAATGGATGGTTTGTTCTGTGAAAGAATATTTGGACCAAGCAAGGATTACCAATGTGCATGTGGTAAATCTAAGAAATCTGATAAAGGCAAAATTTGTGAAAAATGTGGTGTTGAAATCACAGAATCAAAAGTAAGACGTGAAAGAATGGGACACATCAAGCTTGCAAGCCCAGTAGTTCATACTTGGTTTTTAAGAAATAACCCATCACCTCTTGCTGCCTTACTTGATATCAAAACTAAAGATCTTGAACAAGTTGTATATCTTGCAAGCTATTTAGTAGTTGATCCAGGTAAAACTTCTATAACTGGCCTTGAAAAAGGTATGGTTTTAACTGAACAAGAATATGCTCAAAAATTAGAAGAATTACCTCCATATAGCTTTAAAGCTTTAACTGGTGCTGAAGCTATTAAAACATTATTAAAATCAATCGATTTAGTTGCACTTGAAGCAAAATTAAGAAATCAAAGTAAAACTAAATCAAAACAAAACAGGGAAAAAATAATTAAAAGACTTGAAGCAGTTGAAGCATTCTTAAGAAGTGATAATAAACCAGAATGGATGATTTTAGATGTTCTTCCAGTTATCCCACCAGCATTAAGACCTATGGTTCAACTTGAAGGTGGTAGATTTGCTACAACTGACTTAAACGATTTATATCGTCGTATTTTAAATAGAAATAATCGTTTAAAGAAAGAATATGAACAAAAAGCTCCTCATCTAATTGTTAAAAATGAAAGACGTATGCTTCAAGAAGCAGTTGACGCTTTAATTGATAATACAAAACGTGGTAAAAAAGGCAATGTTGATAAAGCTCATAAATTAAAGAGCTTATCAGATATGCTAAGAGGTAAGCAAGGTCGTTTCCGTCAAAACCTATTAGGTAAACGTGTTGATTATTCAGGACGTTCAGTTATCGTTGTTGGTCCATCATTAAAGATGTATCAATGTGGTATTCCTAAGGAAATGGCACTTACATTATTTAAACCATTTGTATTACATGAATTAACAAAAGAAGGCAACAGTATTGCTGTTGCAAATAGAATGTGTGATGAACAAGCAAGTAATGTTTGGAAAATTCTTGAAGAAGTTATTAAAGAACATCCAGTATTACTTAACCGTGCACCTACACTACACCGTCTTGGAATTCAAGCATTTGAACCAGTACTTATTGAAGGTAAAGCAATTAGACTTCATCCACTAGTATGTACACCATTCAATGCCGACTTTGATGGTGACCAAATGGCTATTCACGTACCTCTATCACTTGAGGCACAAGCAGAAGCTAGATTATTAATGCTTGCTTCAAATAATATTCTAAACCCTAGAGATGGTAACCCAGTTGTTACACCATCTCAAGATATGATTTTAGGTAATTATTATCTTACTCTTGAAAGAAAAGGATTACCTAATGAAGGTCATTTCTATAAGGATTTTGATGAAGCATATACAGCATATAAAAATGGTGTAATTACTCTTCACACTCGTATATTTGTTGATATTTCATATCTACCTACATCTAAATTTAATGGTGAAGATCTTCCATCTAAATATTTATTCACTACAGTAGGTAAGATGATTTTTAATGAAATCTTACCACTTGAATTCCCATATTTAAATGAACCAACAGAAGAAAACTTAACAAGAGAAACTCCTCTTAAGTATTTCTTATCAGCAACTAATAGACAAGAATCATATGAAAAATTATTAGACAGTCCAGAAGTTGCTCCATTAAAGAAGAAATTCATTAGTAGAATCATTGCTGAAGTATTCAAGAGATTTAAAATCACTGAAACTTCAAGAATGCTTGATAGAATTAAAGATTTAGGTTATAAATATTCAACTATTTCTGGTATTTCAATTTCTATGGCCGACGTATTAAAATACGAAGGCAAGGAAAGAAGAATTAATGAAGCAGAAAAGAAAGTTGAACAAATTACACAATTCTATGAATTAGGTCTTACAACTAATGCAGAACGTAAGAGATTAGTTGAAAATGAATGGAAAGAAGCCAGAGATGAAATTCAAGCAGGTCTTTGGGTTGAACTTTCTAAAAATAGAGATAACTCAATTTTCATGATGGCTGACTCAGGATCACGTGGTAATGCATCTAACTTTGCCCAACTTGCAGGTATGCGTGGACTTATGAGTAATACTGCCGGTGAAACAATTGAAGTTCCAGTTAAAGCTAACTTCCGTGAAGGTCTATCAGTTGCTGAATTCTTCATTTCTACACATGGTGCCAGAAAAGGTTCAACAGATACTGCCTTAAAGACAGCTGAATCTGGTTATTTAACAAGAAGACTTGTTGACGTTTCACAAAACGTTGTAATTTCAATGGAAGATTGTGGTACTGAAAAAGGCTTCTATGTTGAAGATATTGTTGATGAAAATAGTAAAGATATCAATGGTAATTATAAAGTTATCGTTGAAATGTATAAAAGATGTATTGGCCGTTTTGCCGCAAAGGATATAGTAAATCCTGAAACTGGTGAAATCATTACCTTCAGAAATGAATTAATTGATGAAGATATGGCTCAAAAAATCAAAGAAGCTAAACTTGAAAGAGTTTATATCCGTTCAAATGTAACATGTGCCGCTAAAACTGGTGTATGTATGAAATGTTATGGTAGAAACCTTGCAACTAATATGATTGTTGAAGTTGGTGAAGCAGTTGGTGTTATTGCCGCTCAATCAATTGGTGAACCTGGTACTCAGTTAACAATGCGTACTTTCCATACTGGTGGTGTTGCATCAACAGCCGATATCACTCAAGGTCTTCCACGTGTTCAAGAATTATTTGAAGCTAGAAAACCTAAAGGTAAAGCTACTATTTCTGAAATTGATGGACGTATTGAATCAATTAAGAACACTAAGATTGGTAAAGAAATCGTTGTTCATAATGAAGTAACTGATGAAGTTGTATCATATGTTGTAGATGCAACAAGTGAATTACTTGTTTCAGAAGGAGACGAAATCAAACGTGGTGCTAAATTAATTAAAGGTTCAATCCATCCAAAAGAATTAATCAGAGTATTAGACTCTGTTGCAGTTCAAAAATATATTATTGAAGAAGTTCAAAAAGTTTATCATTCACAAGAAGTTGGTATTTCAGATAAACATATTGAAATTATAATTCATCAAATGATGAGAAAGATAGAAGTAATCACAGAAGGTGATACTCATCTTCTACCTGGTCATCAAGTATCTATTAATGAATTTAATGATGCAGTAAGACAAGCAATGAGAAAAGGCGGTAGACTTCCAGTTGGTCGTCAGGTATTACTTGGAATTACTAAAGCAGCATTAGCATCTGATTCATTCTTAAGTGCATCTTCATTCCAAGAAACAACAAGAATATTAACTTCAGCAGCTATTGAATCTAAAGTTGATACTCTTGAAGGCTTAAAAGAAAATACAATTATCGGTGGATTAATTCCTGCAGGTACTGGTATTTTAGTTGAAGATAGTTTTGAATGTGAACATAAACCTCAAGAATTAGAAGAGGAAGAAAAAGAAGAACAAGAATTTGAATCAGCATTAGAGAAAAATGATGATGACGAAACAGATTTTGATGTTAACTTCGTAGAAACAGATATTAATGAATTAGACAAAGATGATAGTTATTCAGATATTACTGATGGCTATGAGGATGATGACGAAGATTAATTAATATTTAAGGATTCATAACAGTATAATAAATTTTATAAAACTATAATAAACTCCTTATTTATGGTATACTATTTGTATATTATTCAATAAGGAGTTTTGTTATATAATTATTATAGTTATATAATTAAAACTCTATGAAAAAGGAAGCAAACTGGAATATATAATTTGGAATTATATAGTTTTATAGGTTTTACAGAACGGTATAAAACTTTATCTCGCTTTATACCTTTTCTTTTCTTTTTGTTATATAATATAGATAATATTTAGTAAGGATGTGGTATTTTGCCTAATTATATTGTAAATAAATACCGAGGCTTATTTTTAAGAGCTAAAGAATTATATGCTGATAAGAATTATAAAGAAGCTAAAGAATTATTATTAATAGTAGTTGAAAAAGATGTAGCAAATTTTGAAGCTTCATATCTTCTTGCAGAAATATGTTTTAATGGATTAGATGGGGAATATGATTATAATTTAGCTTTTAAAAATTATTTATATACTGCTTCAAACGATTACAAATCTTCATTTTTTAATGTAGGATTATGTTATTTTGAAGAAAAAGGTACACTTAAAGATTATTCACAAGCTTTAGTTTGGTTTGAAAGAGCTGCTAAAAGTGGAGAAAGCAAAGCTTATTATTTTTTAGGCTACATTTATTTAAATGGGCTTTCTGTTTCAAAAGATGATTCTAAAGCATTGATGTGGTTTATAAAAGCTGCTAAAAATAATGATACAAATGCCCAATTAGAAGCTGCTAAAATATATGAAGAAAAGAAAGAATATTATGCTGCAGCTACTCTATATCTTGCAGCAAGTAAAAATGGTAATGCTTTAGCTATTGAAAAGATGGGAGATTATTATGCCAAAGGCAATGGAATCGACCAATCTAAAGATTTAGCAATTGATTTTTATGAAAGAGCCAAAAAATTAGGTAGTAAAAGTGCTGAATTAAAAATAATAGAATTACAAAATAATGAAGAAACTGAAGAAGAAATTCTTAAGAAAAACGTAGAAATCTACATTAAAAATGCTAAAGAAGGCAGTGCAAAAGCTGCAAAAATGTTAGGTGATTCATATTATTATGGCAAAGGTATCAATCAAGATTATTTCATGGCTTATAATTGGTGGAATAAGGCAGCATTATTAGGTGATGTTGATTCAATGGTAGTATTGGCAGAATTTTTAATTGCACCTCAAACTGATAGAGTTGAAAGAGATTTAGCTACAGCCAAATATTGGCTTTTAAAGGCTGCAGAAAATGGCCATGTTGAAGCTATGTATAAATTAGGTTATGCATTAGAAAATGCTACATTTTTTAATGAAGCTAATTTTGAAGACGCTTATAAGTGGTATGAATTAGCAGCTAAAAAGGGTCATCTTGGTGCTAAAGAGGCTTTAAAAAAATTCAAAAAGGATTTTTCAGGTAAAGTAAAAATTAAAAACAAGTTTAAAAGTACATAATTTCACATATATTTGTAGCGTTTTCATACTTGAATTGTGAACATATATTTAATATAATTATTTGTGCAAAAACAATTAGGAGGAAAAAAAGATGAAATTAAAAAAAATAGTTTTTAGCGCAACTTTAGCGTTAGCATCAGTATTTGCCCTTGCTTCTTGTGGCTCTTCTAAAAAAGAAATAACTTATACAGATAGCGAAGGAAAAGTACAAAAACAAGTTTTACAATCTACAACAGATGAAAAAGAAGTAACTAAAGATGTAATTGCTTTAGCTTCTACAGAATATAAAGTAGAAGCAACTAAAAGTGTTCAAGTTGAAGCAACATTTAATGCAGATTTAAATGCAAAATTAAATGATAAAGAATTCAACATTAAAGCAGACTTAAGTGAAGTTGCAGCAATGCAAATTCCTACATATGTTGAAAACAAATCTGCAGAAGATTATGCAAAAGAATTAGTTGCTTATTCAGCAACAACATTAAATGCAACTCTTCCAAATGGTTTATTATCAGGATCTTTATCTACTGAAACTCAAAATGTAGCACTTAAATTAAATTCATATTATGAATCAAATACTGCTTACTTAAATTTTGAAAAATTAGATTTAGATTTAGCTAAATTAACAGGCGTTGATTTAACTAAAGAACCAGCTGAAGATGCATCTATGTTATATAGCTTCTTACCTATGATTGACAAATTATTAAAAGGTGTTAAAGGAAATACTTATAAATTATCAGCTGCTGAATTAGAAGCAGCAACTGGTATGGCTGGTGGTTTATCAGGTGTTACAATTCCTACAATCGATGAAGAAACAATTCAAAAATATGTTGGAGCTATTTCTCAATATGCTAATGCAGATACACTTAATCTAGATAAAATTAATGCATTATTATCATCTTTAGGTGTTAAAGTTACATTTGATTCTTCAGCACTTGAAGCAAATGTTGAAAAATTAGTTAAAGAAATTGGTTTAACAATCAAATCAGTTAGTGGTAATGAAGTAACATTTGCATTTAATGTAAATGCTAAAAATGATGCAAAAGTATCAGTTGAATTAGTTCTTGATGTTGCTAAATGCTTACCTGTTAGAGTTTCAGTTGATTTAGCAGCTGCAGTTAATGCATTAGGAAAAGATAGCAATGCTTTTACAGCAAATACATTAAAAGCAGAAGTTAAATTCACTTATAATGGTTCAGTTAACAAAATAAGTGAAGATAATAAAAAAGCAGCTAAAGGTATTCAAGATTTAATGGCTTTAGTATTAGGTGGAGATT
>CAJOOI010000061.1 GCA_905236105.1 uncultured Acholeplasmatales bacterium | reverse complement strand
TCAATTAGATTATCTTCTTTTGGTAAGAATTCATGAAGAGGTGGGTCTAATAAACGAATATTAACATTTCTTTCACCCATGATTTCATATAAATCTTCGAAATCTTTTTGTTGCATTGGTTCAAGTTCTGCTAAAGCTTTTATTCTTTCTTCTTTTGTATCAGCCAAAATCATCTTTCTCATAGAGAAAATTCTATCTTTATCAAAGAACATATGTTCAGTACGACATAAGCCGATACCTTCTGCACCAAATAATACAGCTTGTTTTGCATCTCTTGGGTTATCGGCATTTGTTCTAACTTTTAATGCCCTATTTTCATCAACCCACTTCATAAATCTACCAAATAGACCACTTGATAAATCTGGTGCAACAGTTTTAATTGATCCTAAATATACATTACCAGTTGAACCATCAATTGAGAATGTATCTTTATCAGTATAAACTTTACCATCAATTGTTACAGTTCTTGCTTCTTCATCAATAATTGCTTGAGCGCAACCACAAACACAGCATTTACCCATACCACGAGCAACTACTGCAGCATGTGATGTCATACCACCACGCATAGTAAGAATAGCTTCACTTGAAATCATACCAACGATATCTTCTGGTGAAGTTTCAGTTCTAACTAAAACAACTTTTTCCCCTTTAGCATGTCTTGCTTCGGCTTCTTCAGCACTGAATGCTAATTTACCAGTACCAGCACCAGGGCCAGCAGGAAGACCAGTTGCTATTGGTTTAGCTAATTTTAATTCTTCTCTATCAAAATTAGGTAATAATAATTTATCAAAGCTTTGAGCATCTATTCTAAGTACTGCTTCTTTTTCATCAATCAAGCCTTCATCGACTAAATCACAAGCTATCTTTAATGCAGCTTGAGGTGTACGTTTACCGTTTCTTGTTTGTAAGAAATATAATTTACCTTCTTCAACAGTAAATTCCATATCTTGCATATCTTTGTAATGATTTTCCATTAATTCAATTGTCTTAACGAATTGATCATATACATCTGGCATTCTTTTCTTTAATTCTTCAATATGAAGTGGTGTTCTAATACCAGCAACAACATCTTCACCTTGAGCGTTAGGTAAATATTCCGCAGATACTTTCTTTTCACCTGTACCAGGATCTCTTGAGAAGGCAACACCTGTACCAGATGTTTCGCCTTTATTGCCAAATGCCATTGATTGAACGTTTACGGCAGTCCCCCATTCATAAGGAATATTATTCATCATACGATAAACGTTAGCACGTGGATTATCCCATGATCTAAATACTGCTTTAACAGCTTCAAGTAATTGTTCATAAGGATCAGTTGGGAATTCTTCTTTGAATGTGTCTTTATAGTATTCTTTATATTTTGAAACTAATTCTTTCAATTCTTCAGCTGTAACTTCAGTATCAAGTTTATAGCCTCTTGCTTCTTTTAATGCTTCAAGCATCTTATCCATATCAGTTCTTGGATGTCCTTTTGCGATGTTTGTAAACATCAAAATGAATCTTCTATATGAATCATATGCAAATCTTTCATTATTAGTTTCTTTTGCTAAAACTTCAACAGTTTTATCATTCAAACCTAAATTTAAAATTGTATCCATCATACCAGGCATTGAAACTCTAGCACCTGATCTAACTGAAACTAATAATGGATTTTTATCTTCACCAAAACTCTTACCAGTTTTTTCTTCTACTTCCTTTACTGCTTTTTTAATGTCTTCTACTAAAGATTCAGGTAAGTTTTTGTTTGAATTATAGTATAAAGTACATGCCTCAGTTGTAATTGTAAAGCCTTGTGGAATTGGAATTCCAATGTGAGTCATTTCTGCAAGTCCAGCACCCTTGCCACCTAGCAATTCTTTGCCTTTTCCATAAGCATCTTCAAAATGATAAACATATTGTTTTGCCATATAAATCCTCCTAATAAATATATGTGATTTTTTGGAAAAATTTATTTTTCCTTCTATATATTATTATATAATTTTTTCACTATAGTTTCAAACAAAATATGTATCCGCTTTCATTATAAATGAAAGAAATAGATAAAAATTAAAAAAGATTGACTTTTTTAACTTTTTGTATATAATTTAATTGCGTTCAATTTAACTAAAGGAGCTACAAAAATGGACAAATATGATTCACTAAAATTAGAAAATCAATTATGCTTCCCTCTATATGCATGTTCTAAAGAAATAGTAAGACATTATAGACCTTATTTAGACGAAATTGATTTAACTTATACTCAATATATTGTAATGATGGTTTTATGGGAAGAAAATAAAATAAATGTTAAAATGCTAGGGAAAAGATTATTTTTAGATTCTGGTACATTAACACCACTTTTAAAATCACTTGAAACTAAAGGATATATTACTAGATCTAGATCTAAACAAGATGAAAGAAATTTAGATGTATGTATCACAAAAAAGGGAATAGAATTAAAAGATAAAGCAATAAATGTTCCTAAAAGTATGTCTTCATGCATAAAATTATCACCTGAAGAAGCTGAAATATTATATAAAACTTTATATAAAATATTATCTACATTAAATGATGAACAATAATATGTTATAAAGGCTGTTGAAAATCAAAATTTCAACAGCCTTTTTTATTTTATGTTTTAAAAACATCTCAAATATCATGTAGTACAATAATTAAAAATTTTTGTAGAATTTATAGTAATCTAAATAT
>CAJOOI010000060.1 GCA_905236105.1 uncultured Acholeplasmatales bacterium | reverse complement strand
TATCATATGAAAACAATGGATTTTGAGGAATTTTTATGGGCATTAGGATATACTGATAATCAAATTAATAGTTTGGTTGATTATTTTATGCAAAAAAAAGCAATACCAGATAATATTAATAATATATATAAAAATATATTTTTAAAATATGCATGTATTGGTGGATTCCCAAAAGTTGTTTTAGAATATATTATTACCAAAAGCATTGTTTCTGCATATAAAATATTAAACAATACTATATTTGACATGAAAACTGATTTTGGAAGAAGAAAAGATAAAAATGGTAAACCTATTTTTAAGACTTCTGAAGTTTCAAGAATACAAAACGTTTTCGATTTAATACCAACTTTTCTTGCTAAAGAAAACAAAAGATTTATTATCTCAAAAGTATCTACTGGTTCACAATATGAAAAAAATGATGCAATTGAATATTTAAAGCAGGCGCATATTGTTTCAAAAGTTCATAATGTTAGTGTGCCAGCACTACCACTCATTGGTTCAAAAATAGAAGCACAATTTAAATTATTTCCTGAAGATATTGGAATTGTAACATCAATGTATGGAATTGATACAGTTGCTGCAATAAATAGAGGAGATTTAGGGCAGGGGAAAGGCGCAATTTATGAAGCATTAATTTTTGATTCCTTAAATAAAGCTGGCATAGATGTATATTATTTTGCTAAAGAAAGTGGATTAGAAATCGATTTTGTGATATCTTACAGCGGCTATTCAACGCTTTTAGAAGTTAAAGCTAAAACAGGTAATACAAAGTCTAGCAAAACTGTTATGAATCATCCTGATCATTATGGTAAGACTAAATTAATAAAAATTGGTGATTATAACATAAGTGAAACAGATGATATCATAACTATTCCTCATTATTTAACATTTGTTTTAGGTAAAACAAAATATGATTTTTAAAGAGATAAGTAAAAAATGTAAAAATCTATTATTCACTAAATTACATATTTTATTTTAAAATAAGTAAAGTACTAACGCAAAATAATTATCATTGAATTTAATAAAATGCATTTGTTAAGATTTCTTTATGCAAATTTTGCACTTTTATATTGGCAATTAAGTACAAATCGATATAATGAAATTAAGAAGTTGTTTAATGATAACATTAAAAAAATACGCTTATCCAAAAAAACTTACACAAGTACAGGCTGTTAATTTTGTTGGAATTTCATTACGTTCGTACAAGCAATATGAAAATGAAACTAATAAAGTTAATAGAATTAAATATAATTATGTTTTTAATGAATTGAGCAGTTAACTAACAATCAAAATCTACTTAATGAAATACTAAAGAACGGAATTAAAATATATGATAAAAGATAATAATTTTTTTTGTTGAAAACTTTAGTATTTTTACCATAATATCTACATGCTAATTTTTATAATTTATAATAATGAATAAGTCCCTCAAAAACATATAATTTCGAGGGACTTATTCATTATTTATTTAATATATATGTAACCATTTGATATGCTGCTTGTCTTTTAGCATTCTTTTTTGAAGTATCTTCTGCTGAAAAAGATTCTCTAATTCCTTCAATAAGAATCCTACATTTCCAAATATCAACACCAGCATTGCTTCCTTTTAATCCTATTTTATATACAGGTTCTTTTATAAAACCTTTTAAATATAATTCTTGTAATTGATTAACACAATTTTCTACATCAGGATTACCAACAATATCTGTCATCTTTAATAATAAATCATTTTCTTCTAAATAAGAATATGTATTTTTAAAGGCATCAATTATTGCCATAAAATTTGAATAACCAGAACCAATAAAAGGCTTATCAAATGAATTAATAACTATTTTAGCAAATACATTTCCATTAGTTTTTAATTCATTCATGCTTTTTATTTTTTCTTTTATAATTTCATATTGTGGCAATTCTTTATTTTTCTTTTTATCCCATTCAAATACTAATGAAGGATAATTCTTTTCTTTTTCAATTCCTAAAATAATAGAATTGTTGATGTTTAATAAATCATCTACTAAATTTGCTAATTTATTTTGATCATTTATTTCTATAGCTAAAGAACCTACTAAAGCTTTTAAAAATAAATAATTATCAAAAGGATTTTCAATAATATCATTTAATTTTAATTTTATAATTATATTATTAAAATTATCTTTAGATAAAAAATTATTTTTAAATGATGTAATAACATCTTCTTTATAATATTCATTTAAAATACCATTTTCAAAAAATGTGAATTCTTTAATTAATTTATTATTTAAATGGAAGATTAAATAATCGTTACCTAAATCAATTAGTTTTTGATTCAAGCTAATTGCTTCATTTAATAATTCAGGATTATTAAATTTATATTTTAAGGCTTCTTCTATCTTGTCAAGCATCTATGCTAACCTCTCTTTATTTCTTTTTTCAATAACATTATTATATATGTATTTAATTACACTCTTTAATGCTAATAATAACATTTCTATTCCTAATACTATGATATGTAATGATACATGTTCAATTGGATCAATAATTAATAATACAGATAAAAATATTTGTACAATAGATTGTATTGCCTCTAAAACTGATGCAATTCTATAATTTTCAATAAATAAATGAACAGCTTTACTTAAATCTGTGGTAGCAGTAATAATTACCATTATTCCCCATAAAACACAGATTATTATAATTTCTTCATAATCGACAAATAATAATACAATTGAAAGAACTATTTTTATAACAATACTACCAAAATCATTCATTTCTTTAGTATAATTTTTTTCTATAACAAAAAATACAAATTCTTCAATACTTAATGCTAAAGTAGGTATTGCTACAAAAAATTTTAAATAATTTAATAAATTATTTTGAAAAATCAATATGATAATACCTAATACTGTATAAACTATTACTTTACTCCAATAAACTATATTTTTCATAACTTCATTTCTTCTTTCAAATCTTATTTTAGTATAGTTTTTGATTTCATTCAAGCCAATTTATATAAATTCGTTTTCATAAAATTATTAACATTACAATGAAAAATCGTTAATTTTATGAGAACTTATAATGCTCAAAAAATTAACGATTCATATTATGTTGGATTTTATAATTCTGATATTCATCTTTTAGAAAAAATATAGCTTGATTTTGGATAGGCATAGGCTATCTGAAACTGACATCAAAAAAATTTTTGATAATCAAATTTACAGCACAAGACAAAATTAAGATTTTAATTATCTATAATTAAATATTTATTTTTAAAAAGATTTACGGAAAACAATATTAAAAACTTATTATTGTCAAATTATTTATTTTTCATTTCTCCTCTGCTTACTTTTTTATCTTTGATTGTTAAGATAAATGCGTGTTTTGATTTCGGAAAATGAAATAAAGTTAAAGGAAACATATGACTTCTTATCATACTTTGGCATCTTTTATTTATATGATAATCTCTTATCGCATTATTCATTGCAGTTTTTGGATGATGAAATCCATGAAATCTTTTTCTTGGATATTTTTTTATATCATGCCAATCATATAAATAATAATCATGTAAAAGTGCAGCATAAATTAAATCTAAATCCATTTTATTTTTCTTTTTCAAATATAAAAAGCATTCATATGCAACATTTATTTGATGCTCAAATAAATTTGTTTTACCATGGCTTATAAATTCTTTTTGTTTTAGATAATTATCTTTATTTATAATATCTTGTATTAAATTTTTAAATTCACTATCATATGCATCTAAATTCATTTTAAAAATTATAATTCTTTTCCCATATTATATGCTTTAACTAAATTTGGATTATTTAAAATATCTTTTGGACTATTTACATCACCAATAAGCAAATGATTTTTTAATATCACATTATTAAAACAAGAGACCCAGCCTTCTACTTCTTTTATAGCGCCATTAATTGTTTCTTCTTCAGCCTCAGCTGATGTTGCAAGAAGATAAACTTCTCTAAATTTATAATCTCTTGCATATAAAGAATTCATTCTATCTATTAATGTTTTCATTTGACCACTTACTGAATAATAATATATTGGTGTTGCCCAAACTACTACATCGGCATTACATACTTTATCTGCAATATCTATTGCATCATCGCCCATAAAACATTTTTTAGTTTTTTGGCAAGAAAGGCAACCAATACAAAAATTAATTTTTTTATTTTTTAATGAAATAACTTGAATTTCATTATTTGCATCATTTGCCCCTCTTATGAATTCATCTGCTAAAATATCAGAATTTGAATTATTTCTTAAACTTGTTTTTATTATTACCACTTTTTTCATTATTCGCCTAAATATAATTCTACATTTTCTTTATTTAATAAATTATTTAATTCATCCTCAGTTAAATTAATATGTCCTAATTTTGTATAACTCCAAGAATTATGGCCAAAAAATATAACAATTTGATTTGAGGCATATAATACTACATCTCCTGGATTAGTATTTAACTGAATATTATTGCTTGTGATATTTTTACCAATTGAGCCAACTTGTTCAAACCCACCATATTGATGCATATTGATTGTAAGACCATTTGATGCAAATTCTTTTAATTCTTTTACAGAATCATTTTCTTCCCAGCTTATATTTATTTTTATTCCATCTATTTTCATCATAAATTCATGCACCTCTTCTTGTGTTTCTTGTATTGTATTATTAATATTTGTTGTAGTTTCTGCATTAGTAGTTGTAACATTCTTTTTAGATGTAATATTAACTATTGTTACATTATTTTTTTCTTTTGTTGTTATATCATTATTATTTTTACATGAAATAAATAATGATATGAAAAAAACTGAAAATATTAATAAAATTAATTTTTTCATATTTATACCACCATTTTTCATTTTATCATTTTTAGATGGTTTTTAAAACAAAAAGCTAACATAAATGTTAGCCAAAAAAATTATTTTTTTTCGTATGTTGGTTGCCAATTTTTAAAATTATTTAAAGCTTCATCAGTTCTAATATATCTTCTTGAACCATTGTTTAATTTAACTATATTAGCTAAATCATCATTATCAAGCTCAAAATCAAATAAATCGATATTATCTTTAATATGATCTACATTTTTAGAACCTGGAATAACTATAAAATTCATTTGTGTATGCCATTTTAAAACAACTTGAGCAGGGGTCTTATGATGTTTTTTAGCAATATTTAAAATTATTTCATTATTCAATAATTCATTAGTCATTCCTTTGCCACCAAGTGGATACCAAGACATAATTTTAATATCATATTTATCAGTTATTTTTCTTAATTCTTCTTGTGGATAAAATGGATGACATTCTACTTGAATAATTTGTGGAATAACATCGAATTCATTTAATAAATCTTTAATATATTCTCCTTCAAAATTAGAAATACCAATGCTTCTAATTTTGCCTTCTTTGTATGCTTTAATTAATTGTTTATAGCCTAAGCGCCAGTTTGATGTAGGCTGGTGAATGAATAATAAATCAATATAATCAGTACCTAATCTTTCTAAAGTTTCTTCAACTGCGTTTTTATTTTCATATTCACTTGGCCATAATTTAGTTGATAAGAAAATATCTTTTCTATCTACTTTACTATCTTTCATTCCACGGCCTACGGCTCTTTCATTTACATAAGCGTTAGCTGTATCTATTAATCTATAGCCCATTTTTAATGCTTCTTTAACGCTATTATAGGCATCAAGTGGTTCGAGTAAGAATGTACCAATTCCTACTGCTGGAATAAATATATCATTGTTTAATTGTAATTTTTTCATTTTATTTTAGCCTTCTTATAAATTATTATATTCTTCGTCTGTTACTTTTTCACACCATTCAGTTTGTGAATTTTCACCTGGTATTTCCAAAGCTAAATGTTGAAAATAAGAATCTTTTTTTGCACCATGCCAATGCTTTACATTAGCTGGTATATTAACTATATC
>CAJOOI010000059.1 GCA_905236105.1 uncultured Acholeplasmatales bacterium | reverse complement strand
TAAATAATTATCATTATTAGAAGACAAATTATTTGATGGTAGTACTTTTATTATGATTTTTTATATGGTATATTTAAAACAAATAAAAAAATAGTTGAAACGTAACCTGAGAAATTATCTTTCAAGGAAGAAGTTTAATATGTTTTTTTACGAGAAAGACTATAAAAATGAGAGAATGTTTATAATAAATTATGAGCAAATAGCTTCAAATAATTAATTTTTTCCCAAAAAATGATGTAACCTGAATTTAGGATTTACCATTAAATGGGGTGTTAAATCCTAAATACGATGATAAAAAAATATTGTTTTTTATGATATTACTTTAAAATAGGGGAAAAATTCTATATCCCATATCACTTTTAAAAATATATACAAAAAAAACAAAATTTATAATGCGTCTAAAAACGTGAACATTCACGTATTTTTTCTTTATGAAACTTCAAATTAATGAATATGATGAATAATGATTTTTCTTGATTTTACAACATATAAGTTGTAACATTATATAAAGGGAGTGAGTATCAATGGAAGCCCTAAAAAAGGTTGGTAATTTTTTACTTAATTTACTAGGATTTAGAGTAAATTCAAGATATGTAAAAAAATATTTAAATGATGCAAACATAAGAAGTAGTATTTATATGGCATCAATTGTTATAATTCTTGAAGTTTGGATGATTATAAGACAAACAATTAAATATATTGCACCTGGATGGGCAAATGCCCCATCAGGATTTAATTTAATTTTTTCTTATATTTCTTTATATTTATTGTTCATTATGGCCTCCATTTCAATGCTTATTTTTGCGATAAATTATTTAAAGAAAAAACAAACAAATAAGGATTTTATTACCAATTTAGTTGTTGGTGGTTTAAGTTTCTTTTGGATTTTATTATTAATTTTAGAAAATCATGTAGGTACTCTTAGATTTAATAATTCAAACAATGTTATTGCATCAACTACTACAATTTTAGTTTATGTATCACTTGCAATATTTGGTGCAGCAATTTGTGGATATACATTATATCGACATAAATTTAATAAGAATAGCACAGTTTTATCAATAGTTGTTATTTCATGTTTTGCTTTAATTTGTTTATTATTTGGTATAAAAGTTGGATATAGCGATTTTGCACATCCAACTAGCCCAACAGATCCAAAATATAATGTTGATAAAATAAAGATGATTACTTGTTTCTTAACAATGATAATCTTTGTTGCATGCCTTTTAATTTGGAAGCCTTATATTTCAATTATAATGCTTACATCTATATTTATATTTTTCTTAGAATTGTTAAAAAGTTACGAAGGAAGAGAATTCTTAGATGGAGATCAAGTTAATTATTTCACTTTCCTAATATCATTAACTATGGTAACAGTAAGTATTTATCAACAGCGTGTTGCCGAAGCAAAGAAAGATGAAAAATTAATTCATACAGCTCAATATGATGGTCTAATTGATGTCTTTAATACAAGACATTTAAGTGAATTAATAGAAGATAATTCAAAGGAAAACATTAATTATAAAGATAATAAAATATTTTTATTCATTAATATTTTTAATTTTAAGATTATAAACAATCAAAGAGGATTTGATGCCGGAGATAATTTCTTAAAAGATTTTGCAAAGGCAGCACAAAAAGCATTTCCAAACGACTTAATTTCACGTCAAGCCGATGATCATTTTATTATTTATACAAACGTTGATGGTGTTGATAAAAAAATTGATGAACTAAATAATTATTTAAAGAGTGTTGTAGGAAATTTATTTATTTCATTAAAAGTTGGTGGATATAGACCAAGACCCGATGAAAAAACAAATAGAAGTATCGATAAAGCTAGATATGCATGTAATAAAATTCATAATAAATTTGAAGTTACATATTTTGAATATGATGAAAAGATGGATAAGGAATTTGAAAAATATCAATATATCATCAATTCATTAGATGAAGCTATCGAAAAAGGATATGTTCAAGCATTCTATCAACCAGTAGTATGGGGTAATGACAAAACATTATGTGGCGCTGAAGCATTAGCGCGTTGGATTGACCCAATTTATGGTTTCTTATCACCAGCTGATTTTATACCAGTATTAGAAGAAGCAAGATTAATCCACAAACTAGATGCTGCAATCATTGAATATGTCTGCAAGAACATGAGAATTGCAATTGATGCAAATAGGCCTGTTGTTCCAATATCTATTAATTTTTCTAGAATCGATTTCGAATTAATGGATGTTAAAAAAGAAGTAGATGAAAGAATCAAAAAATATAATATAGATAAACAATATATCCATATTGAAATAACAGAAAGTGCATTATCTGAAAAGATGGATTTATTAACAAAGCAAGTTAATGCTCTTAAAAATGATGGATATGCAATTTGGTTAGATGATTTTGGTTCTGGTTATTCATCATTAAATGTTTTAAAAGATTTTGATTTTGATGTTGTCAAAATCGATATGGAATTTTTGAAGAATTTTGATACAAATTCTAAAACAAAAGATATTTTAGAATGTATAATAACACTAGCTGATAGATTACATATGATGACTCTTACAGAAGGTGTTGAAACTAAATCACAAGCTGATTTCTTAAAAGAAATTGGTTGTGGTAGACTTCAAGGTTATTTATTTGGTAAACCAATGAAATTAGAAGACTTTGAAGATAAAATTAATAAAAAAGAATTAGTAATATCAAATCATGTATTACAACCTAACACTGATAATAAAAAATAAAACTGGTTCATCCAGTTTTATTTTTTATCACAAAATTTATTTACACAATTTGTCATTATAGTATCAACATTCATATTCATACACATTTGATAAGCTTCATCTAAATCAACTGTCCATACATTGACATCAATATTCATATTATGAGCTTTTATTACATCGTCTTTATTAAAAGCCATGAAAAATGGATGAAAACAATTAAAATTATATTTATAAATATAATCAATTGGTTCTATCAACCTATCTGAAGTTAATAAACCTATTCTAATATTTGAATCTAATTTTCTAAATCTTAATAGTGAATTATGATTAAATGATGAAATAATTATTTTATCCATCATTTTATATTCTTTTATTTTATCATACACCATTTTTTCTATTCCTAGATATTCAAAAACACTTGTTTTTAATTCTAGATTAATTGTAATATCTTCATCTTTAACTAAATTTAAAAATTCATCTAATGTAGGTATTTTATAAAAACCTTCATACCCATTATTTGCGTTAAGCTTTTCTAATTCTTCTAAATTATAATCTTTTAAAAAACCATCTTTATTAGTTGTTCTTTTTAACAATTCATCATGAAATATAACAAGCTTATTATCTTTGGTCAATTGAACATCAGTTTCAATCCCATCTATTTTATATTCTAATGCTTTTTTAAACGCTACAATTGTATTTTCAGGATAAATAGAACTTAATCCTCTGTGTGCAAAAATTTTCAAAATTATCATCCTCACTATATTTATTTTAACATATTTATTTAAAAATGATTAATATTTTTATATAATAATAACAAATGAGGTGATTTTATTGAAATTATTGTTACCATATAATAAAAAAGATTTATCTTTATCAAAAACATTTGAAGATGCAAAAAATTATGTTTTATATGATAGTAAATATAGATATGTTTCTTATGATGATAGAAAAATAGAAGACCTTGATGAATTTCTTACATTTTTATTCAATAATGGTATTGATGAAATAATATGTAATGAAATAGATCCATTTACAGTTGCGATATTAAATGATTATCAAATTAAAGTTAATAGTGGCAATAAAGGTAATGTAGATGAATTACTTGATGCATATTTAAGATAATCATAAAAAATGCGAATTATTATTTTTCGCATTTTTCTTTTTTTCTAATAGAACATAATATTTTGTAATATAGCTTAAGCAATAAAAAAAGGCCTATAATAGGCCGTAAATTTTATATTGGAGCGGGCGATGGGAATCGAACCCACGTGGTCAGCTTGGAAGGCTGGAGTTCTACCATTGAACTACGCCCGCAAGATGGTCGGAAAGACAGGATTTGAACCTGCGGTCTCTTGGTCCCAAGCCAAGCGCTTTACCAAGCTAAGCTACTTTCCGTTTTTTCCCATGCTCGACTATTATATCACACTAAAAATTTTTTGCAACATTTTTTTAAAATATTTTTAAATTTTTATTTTGTTTAATTTGTTCTATATTGCTTTTTAATAACACTTATGCTAAAATATGCAAGAAAGTGGAGGAAAAATATTATGGTAGAACAAAGTATTAAATATAGATATGACACACAATTGTTAATTGCTGGTGAAAACCTAGATGAAGATGATATCAGTGATTATTTCACAGAAAATTTTGATGGAGATTGCTTACTAGCAGTAGGAGATGAAGATTTAATTAAAATTCATTTCCATACAAATGAACCATGGAAAGTTTTAGAATATTGTCGTACTTTAGGTGAAATCTATGATATAGTCGTAGAAGATATGGATAGACAATCAAGAGGATTAAAAGGTTAATCCTCTTTTTTTTTCAAAAAAGCGTTATTTATGATTAAAATAATTTCAAATTTTATCTATTTAATGATATAATCATTAAACGGAGGTATTTTAATATGCTAAAAGTCCAAAATATATCATATTCATACAATAATAAAGACTTAGCACTAAATGACATCTCATTTGATATTGAAGATGGCTGTTTTTTGTCAATCATTGGACACAATGGTTCAGGCAAATCAACTTTAGCTAAATTATTAATGGGTCTTTTAGAAAATACCTTTAAAGGAAAAGTTTATTATGATGATGTAGAATTAAATCCTGAAAACATTGATAAAATACGAAAAAAGGTTGGAATCGTATTTCAAAATCCTGACAATCAATTTGTCGGTGTTAATGTGAAATATGATATAGCTTTCGGTCTTGAAAATCATAATATTGAACGTCAAGAAATGTTAAAATTAATTGATGAATATTCAAAAAAAGTAGGAATGAATGAAAATCTATCAAAGGAACCACAGAGCCTTAGTGGTGGTCAAAAACAAAGAGTTGCTATCGCAGGTATATTAGCATTAAATGTTGATTATATCATTTTAGATGAGGCAACAAGTATGCTAGACCCAGAAGGTACTCAAGAAATTGTTTCTTTGATAAAAGAATTAAATACAAAATACAAAAAAACAATCATTAGCATTACTCATGATTTAAATTTTGCATCATTATCAGATAAGATTATAGTCCTAAAAAATGGTAAGATAATAAAAACAGGAAAACCTGAAGAAATATTAAATGATGAAGAAACTTTAATTTCATCATCACTTGATATGCCTTTAGCTATAAAAGCATATTATGAAGCAAAGAAAAACGGCATAACAAATAACAAAATAATGGAGGCTTTATGGGAATATCATTTCAAGAAGTAAGCCACGAATATAGAGGCGTAAGAAAAAAAGATATTACCATTGCCTTAAAAAACATTAACCTAAATATCAGCGATAAAGATGAATTTGTAGCAATCGTTGGTAAAACAGGTAGTGGTAAAACAACATTACTTTCACATATGAATGCTTTAATACTACCTTCAAATGGTAATATTAAAATCTTTGATTATATTATTACGCCTAAGGCTAGAAAAAATCCAAAATTAAATAACATTAGAAAAAGAGTCGGTTATGTTTTTCAATTCCCAGAATATCAATTATTTGAAGAAACAGTATTAAAAGATATTATGTTTGCTCCAATAAATTTTGGTATGTCAAAAGAAGATGCAGAAAAAAAAGCTATAAAAATAGCCAAAGAATTAGGAATAGAAAAATTATTAGGAAAATCTCCTTTTGATTTATCTGGTGGACAAATGAGAAAAGTTGCCATCGCTGGTATCTTATCATATGAACCAGATATCATATTATTAGATGAACCAACAAGAGGACTTGATATCAAAAGCAGTAAAGAAATAATGGAAATGTTTAATAATATAAATAAAATCCATCATAAAACTATCGTTATAATAACTCATGATATGGATTTAGTTTATAATTATGCAACAAGAATGGTTGTATTAAACAACACAAAAATAGTTTATGATGGAAATAAAGAACAATTATTTTCATCAAATATTTATCAAGAAAATAGTTTAAGAAAACCAGAAGTATTAAAAATAATTGATTACTTAAATGAAAAATTGAATCTTAATTTAGATTATAATATCCATAATATAGATGAATTAGTAAATAAACTAAAGGGGGAAAATATATGAATAACATCTCCTTTGGTCAATACGTAAGTGGGTCTTCATGGATTTATAAACTAGATCCGAGAAGCAAAATGCTATTTACTATCGCATTAATAGTATTATTGTTTTTAGTACCTGATGTTTATGCAATATTAGTATTTTTAGCAGTAATTGTAATAATATTAATTTCTACAGGTATACCTTTTTTAAAAGTATTAGGTGGCCTTAAAGGAGTTATGTTCTTGTTAATAATTACCGCTTTACTCCAACTTATTTATACAAAAGATAAAAGCCTACCAATTTATGCATTTCAAATGTCTTTAGGACTATTTCAAATATTAATAATTGTTGGATTATTTTTAATATATACTTTCTTAAAAAAATATCTAAAATTTAAGACCTTATTTTTCTTATTTATCTTCTTTTTAAGCTTTTGTATATTATGGAATAATCCATTTGAATTATTTAATTGGAATTTTAATTTATCATTCTTAAATTGGGATTTTAATATCTATCGAGCAGGTATTAATCAAGTTGTATTTATAATCGTAAGAATAATATTAATGATATTAATTACATCATTATTAACATTATCTACAATGCCTACTGATATTAATAACGCATTAGAATGGCTACTTGCCCCATTAAAATTAATAAAAATACCAGTTGGTGTTTTTTCTACATTATTATCCCTTACATTAAGATTTATCCCAACACTTATGGGAGAATCAAAAAAAATTATGAACGCTCAAGCAAGCCGTGGTGTTGATTTTGCATCATCATCAATTGTAAAAAAGATTCCACAAATAACTTCTTTATTAATTCCAATGCTTGTAATATCATTTAAAAAAGCTGAAGATTTATCACTTGCGATGGAAGCAAGAGGTTATGTTGTTGGTGCACCAAGGACTAAAATAGATTTATTAAGATTTAAAATTGGTGATTTAATTGCCTTAATAATCTTATTAGGATTTTATGCAGCAGTAATATTAAGAATGGTTGGTGTATATTGATGCGCTACAAATGCATTATTTCATATGATGGCACCAATTATATGGGATTTCAAATTCAACCTAATTGTGATACTGTAGAAGAAAGATTAGAACAAGCTATCAAAAAAATGCTAGATACGGATGTTAAGGTAGTTGCTTCAGGCAGAACTGATAGATTAGTTCATGCATTAGGTCAAGTAATCCATTTTGATATTGATAAAAAATTAACTCCAAATAATATTAAAAGAGGCCTAAATTCATTTTTACCTAAAGATATTCATGTTAATGAAGTTGAAATAGTCGATGAAGATTTTCATGCAAGATTTAGCGCTAAATCTAAAGAATATCATTATTTTATAAATACAGGTGAATATAATCCAATAATAAGAAATTATATGCCAAATATAACAAATCTTGATGTATCTTTGATGGAAGATGCCATCAAATTATTTATTGGAACCCATGATTTTAAAGGTTTTGCATCAAGTCAAATAGATAAAAGAAAAGATACAATTAAGACTATTTATGAAGCAAAAATAATTAAATATGATGATAAATTAGAATTTATTTTTATTGGTTCTGGATTTTTAAAATATCAAGTAAGAAAAATGATGGGACTACTCGTAGAAATAGGATTTAAAAAAGAAACAAAAGATAAAATAATAAAAATATTTGAAACAAAAGATCCTAAACTTTCTCATAAGATTTTAGGAGGAGAAGGATTATACTTATATAAAGTAAATTACTAGAGGGATATATGAAAAATTTTATTACATTTGAAGGTGGAGAATGTACTGGTAAAACTAGTATAATCAACTACATAGCTCAAAAATTTGATGAAAAAAAGATTGAGTATATTACAACCAGAGAACCAGGTGGCATCAGAATTGCTGAAGATATAAGAAAAATAATTTTAGATGTCAATAATACTGAAATGACTCCAGAATGTGAAGCATTATTATATGCAGCAAGTCGTATGCAACATCTAAAACAAAAAGTAATTCCAAGATTAGAGGAAGGTAAAATTGTATTATGTGACCGTTTCTTAGATTCTTCATTAGCTTACCAAGGCTATGCTAGAGGCTTAGGAATAGATGCCATATTAAAAGCTAACGCTTTTGCTTTAGATTATTTACCAGATATCACTATCTTAATTGATATAAAGCCTGAAATAGCTTTAGCAAGACTAAATAATAAAGATAGAGAATCAAAAAAAGATCGTTTAGATAGCGAAGGAATTGAATTCCATAATAAAGTTTATGAAGGATATCATAAGCTTATTGATATGTATAAAGATAGATATATTGTTTTAGATGGTAATAAACCATTACATATTTTACAGGAGGAATGCTTAAACATCGTTTTAAAGCATATTGAAATATGAACATAAAAAGGGTAATAGAAAATCAAAATGAAATATATAATATGCTAAAAAGAGCAAAAGACTCAGATCATTTGAGTCATGCTTATCTTTTTTATGGCCAAAAGGGTACTGGTAAAAAAGAAATGGCATATGCTTTAAGTATGATGCTTTATTGCCCAAATGATGTTTGCTTAAAATGTGATGAATGCCGTTCAATTATAAACGGCACTAATCTAAATGTAATTTATGTTGCTAAAGAAGAAAATAAAACAGTCATATCAAAAGAACAAATCAATAATCTTCAAGAAGAATTTTCTAAAACATCTTTAGCAAATGGTGTAAGAATATATATTGTTGATGGTATTGATGATGCATCAGTTAATGCTCAAAACAGTTTATTAAAATTTATTGAAGAACCAGAAAACAGTGAAAATACTATCGGTATTTTTATCGCAACAGAATTATCAAATGTTATTTCAACAATTCAATCTCGTTGTGAATTAGTCTATTTCAAAGAAATAGATAAAAAGACTTTAATTAAAAATTTATGTGAAGAAGGATTTGAAGAATTAGATGCATCCTTAATCGCTTCTTTAACAAATAATATTGATATTGCAGTTGATATATATAATTCTTTTGAATATCAAAAATCAAAAGAAATGTTTTTAGATTTATTAAATACTAAAACAAAAGCTGATGGTGTTGTTTTTACATTTAAATATCAAAACAATAATGACAAAGAAATCAAATCAAAAGACTTATTAAATGATCCTAAAATTGTAGAAATGTTATGTAATTTCATTATCGTATTTTATGAAGATGCATTATTTCATTATAAGAATAATGAAGATTTGATTTTAAAGTCCTTGTGTGATAAAATCAAAGAATATAGGCAACACAAGAAGAATATAAAACATAGATTAAGTGGCACACTTAATTCATTTGATAAATTAAGATATAATATCGCTCCTAAAAATGTGTTTTTTGAAGCTATGATATTTTTCTTAGAATAGGAGTTATTATGCAGGCTATAAGAGTACAGTTTAAAACTGTAGGCAAAAGATATTTCTTTGGCCTAGGCGGACTTACATTAAAAAATAAAGATAAAGTAATCGTAAATACTATAAGAGGTATTGAGCTTGGCGAAGTATATGGTGATGTTTTTGAAATAAAAGAAGCTGATTTAACAAGTGAATTAAAAGACATCATTAGATTGGCAACCCCAGAGGATATTAAAAATTATGAATATAATAAAACTTTAGAATCAGATGTAATAGCTAAAACAAAAGAATTAGTTAAGAAAAATGAACTTGAGATGAAAGTTTTAGATGCTGAATATACTTTAGATAGAGCTAAATTATTAATATATTTTGAATCTGAAAATAGAATTGATTTTAGAGAATTAGTCAAAAATTTAGCTGAAATATATCATACAAGAATAGAATTAAGACAAGTAGG
>CAJOOI010000058.1 GCA_905236105.1 uncultured Acholeplasmatales bacterium | reverse complement strand
TCAACATCACTTTCATAATACCATTTATCAAGATGCTCAGTACCAAGTTCAGCAAAGATTATTTTCATATCATCAAGACAAAGATCTCTAGTTTCTTTCCATAAAGCAACAAGTTTTTCATCTCCATCTTCTAAATCCTTTTGAAGTTTTTCAACTTGTGGTTTATAAGTATCTGGATCTTCATCAATTTTTCTTGTTGCTAGAGTGTAAATCTCTCAAATCCATTTAGTAAAATATTCTTTAGGGAATTCTGCATTAGAATAATTAGTATAATACCATAGCCATTTGGCAACATGTGCTCAAATATCTCATGGATAACATGTCTTTATAACTTTATTACCAGCAAAAGATAATACTCTAGAAATACTTTCACTTAACAAGAAGTTTCTAATATGTCCAATATGGATAGATTTATGAGTATTAGGTGCCCATCATTCCAAGAGGATAGTTTTTCAAGTATCAGCACCTCTTCAAAAATTCTTACCTTCTTTAGTGATAGATTCAATGACATCTTTAGCCAAACTTCAGTTATTTAAAGTAGCATTAAGATAAGGTCCAACAGCTTGAAAAGAAAACAAATCATCAGAATTGTTTTCATTCAAAGAATTTTCTAAATCAGTAGCAATTTGATTTGGTGCCTTTTTTAATGTTTTAGAAAACTGAAAACATGGGAATGCAAGATCTCAAGGAACGTTATCGGGAGCTAATTGTATTAAAGGTAATAATTCCTCACTATTTAAAGAAAAAAATTTTGAAAGTTTCTCAGCAAATTTTATTTTATAATCATTAATCATTTTTAGATAACCATATATAAATACTGATATGTACTATAATAATTCTATAAAAGATTGCAAACCATATCTTGAAAAAAAACTATCCAAGAGCGATAGAAGTATATGATAGATATAAAAAGAGAAATTACCATTTTCTTGGGCTTTGGCAGATGGTGTAATCCCTATTTGTTTCGTTTAAAATTGATAGATATTACAGTAAATAACACGTCTCTTAAATGACTAAAATATAAAAAGATTTGTTTCTATAAATTCAAATATTCTTTTATTCTTTAATAATTTTTATAATATAATTCTGATTTAAAATTCTTAAAAAAATTATGAATAAAGAAAAAAAGTCAGTAAAAACAAAGAACAATAATAAATTATTAACATGTATATTTGTTCTTTTCGTATTAATTCTTTGTTGTTTTATATTTAGAGAAGTTCAAAGATTTATCTTTTTCCATCCTTGGAATAATGAAGCAGCTTACGAGCAGCTAAAAGAAATTCCAGATCTTGAAGAAGTTAATATTGATAATAATTGAGATAATTTAAATGGATGGTTGTATTATAATAATCAGAAATGAGAAAAAAGCCCATTATTAATATTTTTTCAGGGAAATGCTCAATGTTCATCAAATACTATGTTGTCATTTTGAACTCAATGAATACTTAATTATTTTAGCTGATATAATGTTCTAATAGTTGATTATCCATGATACTGATACAGTGAGGGAAGTATATGAGAAAAAGCTATGTTTAATTCGGCAGATGCAGTATATCAACGAGCTGTAAAACAAAATTCAGTTGATCCTAATAATATTGTAATTATGGGATATAGTATATGAACTTGAATAGCAACTTATTGTGCATCAAATAATAAAGTTAATTGATTGATTCTTATTGCTCCATATGATAATGCTTTGAACTTATATAACAGTGTATTAAATATTTTTTATGGGCCTATGAAATTACTTGCTAAATATCGTTTTGATTCTCTTTCATATGCTAAAAATGTAGATTCTGAAGTTCAAATAATAACATCATACAATGATGAAACAATTAATTATGAATTATCACAGAATCTATTGGAGGGATTTAAAAATCATAAAGATATTGTTATTTTAGATAATTGAGTTAAGCATAATAATTATTTCCATCAAGAAAGAGTACTCGATATTATCAAAGAATATTTATTAGAAAGATTAAAATAAAAGGTATCTTTTAATTTCTCTTGATTTTTGTTTTCTAAATCTTACACTCCTAAGCGTGTTAGAAAGACTGTATGATATGGCGCTTTGACAGAGTGGTCTATTGTACGGGTCTGCAAAACCTTGGTTCGCGGGTTCGAATCC
>CAJOOI010000057.1 GCA_905236105.1 uncultured Acholeplasmatales bacterium | reverse complement strand
GCATATTATGAATTTAGCGGATGGTTTACAGAACAAAATAATGGAATCAAAATAAATGCTGAATCTGATGTTAATATCACTGAAGATCAAGTTTTATATGCTCATTGGACAAAAATAGAATATGCATTAGATAAAGAAGATATTAATTTATCACCTGCTAATAATCAAAAGATGGGCGATGTAGAAGTAACTGAAGGAGAATTAAAAATTGGTGAGGCTATTAAATTAACATTTAAACCTGCATCAGTTGCTCCTGGTAATTTTATTAAGGTTAAATCATTAACAATTGGTACTGATGAAATTGATGTAAGTAAAATTGCATATAATAATAGTTTTGAAGGTATTCTTGATATTGAAGAACTTAAAGCAAAACATATTGATAATGAAAATGAAAAAGTAGTAATGCATGTAGTATTTGCTGAATATGAATATGTAGAAAAAATAACTAATGCCTTATATACATTCACAAATTCTACATGGGCTGATTCTACTAAATCATGGATAAGTGGTTCTGATGGATATAATAATGCACAATGTGTGCAAGTTACAACTGCAAAAGATGGTGCAAATGCTATAACTAAAAATTCATTTAATAAAATAACAAGAGTAGTAGTTGTTTATTCAACAAATAAATCATCAGGTGAAGGGAAGATTGGCATTAAAGTAGGTAGTGGCGATGAAGTTACTAAAGATGTTACGAAAGAAGGTGGAACAACTGATAGAGCATTAGAATTTGTATTTAATGAATTAAATGGTAATGTAAAAATAACAGTTACATGCACTACTAATAGTATTTATATTAAGAGTGTTGAAATAATTTATTCAGCTAATGTTGAGGCTGAAGTATCATATTATAATGTATCCTTCACAAAATCAGGAAAAGGCTCTATTAACGGCGTTTCATTTGCTGAAAACGAAAATTCAGTAACTTCTATAATTTCAACAAAAAAATTAACATTTAATCCTGATAATGGATACAAGGTTGAATCAGTATTATTTGGCGAAACTCCTGTTGTATTAGTTGATGGTAAATACACGTTTGATTTTTCTTCAAATTTAAATGACATTAATGTTATTAATGTTGTGTTTAGTAGAATTGATTATAGTATTACTTATGAAGGTGTTGATGGTGCTACATTCTCAACTGATAATCCAGTATCTTATAATGTAGAAACAGAAACATTTGCATTAATAAATCCGACAAAAGCGGGTTATACATTTAGAGGTTGGACATTTGAAAATCAAACTGAACCAATTGATAATGTATCAGTAAGTCTTGGTTCAGCAGGAAATAAAACATTTACTGCAAATTGGCAAATTATAAATTATAATTTAGTTTATAATGGAGTTGATGGGGCAACAAATAACAACCCAATAGAATATACAATTGAATCAGAAGATATTACATTAATTGATCCTACAAAAGCAGGTTATTCATTTGTAGGCTGGACATTTGAAAATCAAAATGAACCAATAAAGGATGTCACAATCAATCAAGGTTCAATAGGCGATAGAGAATTCACTGCTCACTTTACTGTAAATACAAATACTGCATATACGGTAGAACATTATCAACAAAATGTTGATGATGATGAATTTACACTAGTTGAAGCAGCAACTGAAAATAAAGAGGGTACAACAGATACTACTGCAAATGCTGTAGCAAAATCATTTACAGGATTTACAGTAGATAATGAAAATGTTAACGCAATAGCAAGTGGCAATATTGCTGGAGATGGGTCATTAGTATTGAAGTTATATTATAATAGAAACACATATACAATTTCTTTACATTTAGTTGAAAATGATGCAAATTTAGAATCAAGTGGCTGGGCTACAGTAAATGGTATAAGTACACAAACATTTAGATATGGTGCGGAATTAACACTTCCAACACCAACAAGCTCAAAGAGCTTTGTAAACTGGGCTGATGCTGAAACAGAAGGAAATATTATTACTGGCACAGTTACAGTAGAAGGGACTTTAGATGCTTGGGCAAGATGGTCAACTGCACGTATCGTAAGATTTGATCCTAATACAGAAGATGCTGTATTATACTTGCCTGAAAATGCTGAAATTGAAAATGACTCATATTCAATCCAAGAAGAAACACCAACAAGAGTTGGTTATACATTTGTTGGTTGGAATACTAATAAAGATGCAACTGAATTTGAATATAAATATGGTGAAGCTGGTAAAAATAGTATTTCAAATATCAATTCTAATATTGTGCTTTATGCAATTTGGGCAGCAAAAGAATATACTGTTGCAACAAATGCTACTAATGGTACATTAATAGTAGCTGAAAATGGAGAATTTGGTGCTGCATTATCTATTGTTTCAGCTCCAGGCTCTGATGAAGGATATTCTTATACTGATAAATTAATTAAGATTTATCATACATCAGCAGAAACAGAAGATAATTTATTGGCAACTTTAACAAATGAAACTTCTTGGACAATGACTGAAACTTATTATAAGGCAGTAGTTATTGTATTATCTTATAATAAGACTGCTATGGTTTATACTATTACTTATAAAGATCAAGGCGGAACAGATTTTTCTGGTACACATGGAAGCAATTATCCAACTACTCATACATATGGAGAAATAACGACTTTAGTGGCTGCAGAAGATAAAGAAGATGCAACATTTGGAGGTTGGTTTAAAGATAGTGATTGCAGTGGAGATGCACTAACAACAATTGGTGCAACTGAAATAATTACAAATATCACACTTTATGCAAAGTGG
>CAJOOI010000056.1 GCA_905236105.1 uncultured Acholeplasmatales bacterium | reverse complement strand
TCAATATTAGATGAACCTATTATTAATACTTTTTTCAAAATGCATCACCTACTTACACCTATTATACCACACTTTTTCTTGTAAATTATTAGAAAATAAAGTATTATTTATTTGTGAATGGGAGGCTAATCTTATGAACATAATATTAGATTGCGATCCTGGTCATGATGATGCGATTGCATTATTATTACTAGGAAGTAATAAAAAATTTAATGTATTAGGAATTACAACTACGGCAGGTAATCAAACAATAGAAAAAACAACTATTAATGCATTAAATGTCATAAATTATTTGAATTTAGGATATAAAGTATATATGGGTGCTAATAAACCACTTAAAAGAGATGCTGTAATATGTGATGCAATCCATGGTGAATCTGGTCTTGATGGATTTATATTCCCAAAACATAATTTAAAACCAGAAAATATGTCTGCTAAAGATTTTATGGTTAAGGCTATAAAAGAATCAAAAGAAAAAGTAGTTGTTGTAACAACTGGGCCTATGACTAATCTTGCACTTGCAATATTAGAAGATAAAAATATTGTTTCAAATATTGAAAAAATAGTGCTTATGGGAGGTTCAATAGGTGCAGGTAATGTAACACCAGCTGCTGAATTTAATATTAATTGTGATGCTGAGGCAGCAGATATATGTTTTAGATGTGGTGCTCCAATTTATATGGTTGGCTTAGATGTAACAAGAAAAGTATTAGTTACAGAAGATATTATAAATAGAATGAAAAAAATTAATAATAATGCATCGAAAATGTTTACAGATTTAATGATTACATTTAATATAAATCAGAAAAAAGTATTTAATTTAGATGGTGGACCATTACATGATCCAGTTACAATAGCTTCATTAATTAATCCAAATTTAGTTCATTTTGAATATGTTAATACAGAAATAGATATTATATCATCTTCAAGTTATGGAAGAACTAATTGTGATATTCCAAATTATTTAAAGAAAGAAAAGAATTCATACGTTGCAACTAAAATAGATGTAGATTTATTTTTTGATATCATAGAAGAAGCATTGAGATATTATAATTTCTAATTAATACAATTAATTTAGGGGACACATTCCCCTAAAAACCCTTTGTTATATATGTCAACTTAAATTTTACAACTTATAAAAATATATATTTTTAAATAAATTACTTGTAAAAAAAGCCAAGTTATGATATTTTAAGGTGGAATGAAAGGAGAAAAAATGACTAATTTTCAAGTTTATAAAAAGACATTAATATTTTCAGTATTGATGTTTATTGTTGATCTTTTTATATTATTAATCATTGCAGGTCTAGCAATTTTAGGCTTCGTAATAATGGATAAGGTTAATAATAAAGCTTTAATTGGTTTAGTGGTAGGTTTAGTTGTAGGCATAATTTTAACTATTTTAATTGATATTTTTATCTTAAATAGAATGAAAGCTGCCCAAATTTCTATGATGACTATGGGTGTTGTAGATAATAAATTACCTGATAAGCCTCTTAAAGAAGGATTCACACTTTTAAAAGGTAGATTTGGAAGAATTACTGGCTTTTATTTTATTACTCACGCAATTAAAGGTATATTTAGACAAATTGGAAGAGGAATAGAAAGAGTCGGTTCTGCAGTTGGTGGAGATGTTGGTGAAGGTGTTGCATCAGCTGTAAATTCTGCAATCCAAATTTTAATTGGCTATATGTGTGATTGCTGTATGGGATGGATATTATATCGTAAGAATGTTAACGGATTTAAAGCAGGATGCGAAGGAGCAGTAATATTCTTCAAACATGGTAAAACATTAATCCGTAATGTTGGAAGAATCTTTGGTATTGGCTTTTTATCATTTGCTGTAATTGGCGGAGCATTCTTTGGTATATCATATTTAATATTTAACCAATTCCCAGCATTATTTGATACATTAGCTAAAGAAATAGTAGAATTTTCAACAAGAAATAATGCTAATTTACCTGATGCATTAAAAGATCCTAAAATCTTATCATTAATTGCATCTGGAATTATTGGTGTTGTAGTTTGGGGTATGCTACATAGCATATTAATCCGTCCATTCATCTTAGTTGGCGTTTTACGTAATTTCATGGCAGCAGGAATTAAGGATATGCCAACAGAAAAAGATTTCGACACTCTTGCTGCAAAATCTCCAAAATTTGCAAAATTACAAAGCAAGATTTAGTAAGAAGAGAATTCGTTTTGATGCGAATTCTTTTTTTATTGACAAATTTATTTTTTTAATTTAAAATACGAATTAGGATTTTAAAAGAGGTGATAATATGGATAGCAAATCATTTTTTTATGAATTTGGAAAGATTTTATATAAAATAGATAGATTTTATGCTGAATATGCAAAAAATTCAGAAGTTAAAGAAAATTTATTATGGATCTTATATGCTTTAAATGATGGTAAAGCTCATAGTCAAAAAGAAATATGTGAAAGCTGGGATTTACCTAGAAGTACAATTAACACTATTATGAAAGAATTGGAAAATGATGGATATGTTAAATTAGAACAAATCAAAGGCAAAAGAAGAGAATTAAAAGTTAAATTAACTAAAAAAGGTGAAGAATATACTAAAAATTTATTAAATGATTTATATGAAATAGAAAATAAAACATTTAATGAATTAAATAACACAAATGTCATTGATGATATGAAACACATATTAAATTTATTAAATAAACATATGGATGGTAATTATGATTAAAAAATACATATTTTCTTTTATATTGTTATTATTTGTTATTATTTTAAGTAGCTGTAATAATTCTTCAACTAATAAAACAAATCAAATAATGACTACCACAAATAATATAACAACTTCAAATGAAAATCAACCTACAACAACTGCTTCAAATAATGTTCAATCTGCAACAAGCCAAATAACAATTCCAAGCACTAATATTACAAATACAACAACATCAGAAGAATTAAATAATGAAAATAACGCAATTGTTATATATTTTTCAAGAACTAATAATACTGAAAAAATTGCTAATTACATAATTGAATTAACAAATACAGAAAGTTATGAGATATTAGCTAAAATACCATATACAGATGATGATATAAAATATTATACAAATTGTAGAGCAGACCAAGAACAAAATGACCCAACAGCAAGACCTGAAATCGGAAGTGAAATAATTGATTTATCTACTTACGATATAATATATTTAGGTTATCCTATATGGCATGGTCAAGCACCAAAAATTATGTATACATTTGTTGAATCATATGATTTAACAAATAAAACAATTATCCCATTTTGTACTTCAGCAAGTAGCCCAATTGGCTCAAGTGCTACTAATTTAGCAAAAATCGAACCCAACGCAAATTGGTTAGCAGGAAAAAGATTTTCTGCAACATCAACTAAAAATGAAGTGGAAGAATGGTTAAATTCAATTAATATTTAAGGAGAATATATGACAAACATAGAAAAAGTAGATAATTTTTTAACTGAGGCAAAAATATTTTATATTGTTACAGTAGATAACAATAAACCTAAAGCAAGGCCAATTTCATTTAAATTGCTTCAAGATGATAAAATTTGGTTTGGAGTTGGCACATTTAAAGATGTTTATAAACAACTACAAACAAATCCTAATATTGAAATAATCGCTATGGCTAATAATAAATGGCTTAGATATGATGGAAAAGTTCATTTTGTTAATGATGAACAACTAGAAAACAAATGTTTAGATATCTTAGGTCCAATTGGCAAAATGTATAAAGATAATAATTATCATATGGGTATGTTTTATATTGAAAATGCTCATGTTGAAATAAAATCAGTCATAAAAACTTTAGAGGAATTTGATTTATGATTACTGTAAATATTTATTACAAAGGTAAAAATGGAAACGCACTAAAATTCTTAAAAGAAATGCTTGAATCAAAAATTGTAGATGAAATAAGAAATGAAAAAGGTAATATTCGATATGATTATTATTTATCATATGAAGATAAAGAAACAATATTATTGATAGATTCATGGGAAAACCAAGAAGCATTAGATTTTCATCATACCCTTCCATTGATGAAAAAAATTTCTTCATTAAGAGAAAAATATGATTTACATATGATTGTAGAAAAATATATCAATTAATGATACAAAAGATGAATTATATATAAGAAAGTAGGAAAAAATAAAATGAATAATTTACCAAAAATTTGTTTAGGAGCCTGGGCATGGGGAAATGATGGTACATTTGGTAATGTATTAACTGAAGAAATGCTAAAACCAGTATTTGAAGAAGGAATGAAATTAGGCTTAAATTTCTGGGATACAGCTTATGTATATGGAATGGGCGAATCTGAAAAGATATTAGGTCATTTCCTTAAAAATAAAAATAGAAAAGATTATTATATATCTGCAAAATTTACACCACAATGTGCAGGAATGTTTGGAAATAATCCAGTTAGAAATATGTATGAAGAATCTAATAAATTATTAAATACTCAAGGAATAATGGATTTTTATTGGGTGCATAATCCAGTTGGCTCCCCAAGATGGATTAAAGAAATAATCCCACTTGCTAAAGAAGGCAAGATTAAGCATATTGGTGTATCAAATCATTCTTTAAAAGAAATAAAAGAAGCTAATGAAATATTAGCTAAGGAAGGCTTAAAAGTTGATGCTGTCCAAAATCACTATTCACTAATTAATAGATCTAGTGAAACAAGTGGAATATTAGATTATTGTAAAGAAAAAAATATTATATTTTTCTCATATATGGTTATTGAACAAGGCGCTTTAACAGGTGTTTATAATGAAGCTAATCCATTCCCAAAAGATAGTGATAGAGGAAGGAAATATAATCCACTTCTTCCAAAATTAAAAATAATAAATGAAGCATTAGAAAAGGTAGCTTTAAATCATAACTCAACAATATCTGAGATTGCAACTGCATATGTTATAAATAAAGGAACCTTACCTATTGTAGGTGTAACAAAAATTAAGCATGTTGAGGAAGCTTATATTTCATCTCAAATTGTATTATCTAGTGATGAAATAAAACATTTAGAAGATGTGGCAGATAGCCTAAATTTAAATACAATCAGAGAATGGGAAAAAGAAATGAAATAATACTAAATTAGCTAGGTTAAACATAACTTTACTATTTTTTTATTTAAAGCTCATCTATTTTTTTATATAATATAGGTGTGGTAAATATTTATAGGGTGGTAAAAACATGTATAAAATATTAGTATTAGACGATGGTTCTTTAGGTCAAAATGTAGCAAAACAATATGGAAAAGAAGATTTAGTATCTTATACATTTTCTCATTTTAAAGATGGTGAAATGTTAATTGAACTTAATGAACCTGTAAGAGGAGATGATATAATTGTATTATCATCAATTGCTCATCCAGTTAATGAAACATTAGTAAAAGTATTAATTTGTGCAGATACATTAAGAAGATCATCTGCAAAATCTATAACACTTTTAGTACCTTATTTGGGTTATGCAAGGCAAGATAGAAAAACTAAGCCATGGCAGCCTATTACAGCTAGATTAATAGCTGATTTATTACAAACATCAGGAATAACGCGTGTTGTTACTTTTGATTTGCATGCAGCACAAATAGAAGGTTTTTATAGTATTCCAATTGATAATATTCCTGTTTCAGCAATTTTAGGTACAATTTGGAGAACATCTTGTCCTCCTGATTTTGACCCTAAAAATGAAGTAGTAGTATCACCAGATCATGGTGGTGTAGTTAGAGCTAAAGCATTTATGGATTCAGCTAAAATTCCAAATCTAGTTGTAGTAAATAAATATAGGGAAAAAGCAAATGAAGTAGCATCAATGCAAGTTATTGGTGATGTAAAAGGCAAAAATACAATTGTCGTAGATGATATGATTGATACAGGTGGTACATTACTTCGTGCTTCAACTGAACTTAAAAAATTAGGTGCTAAATCAGTTCATATTTTCTGTACACATGGTGTATTATCAGGGGATGCAATTCAAAAATTAAGCAATCATCCTGATATTGATAGAATTATCTTAACAAATACAATTGATAAATCTAATGAATTGAT
>CAJOOI010000055.1 GCA_905236105.1 uncultured Acholeplasmatales bacterium | reverse complement strand
TTTGAAGTCTATCTCTTAATGTTTCAACACCCATTCTCATACCGAAACCAAATTCAGCATTATCTTCAAATAGAGAGTTAGCCCAAGCTGGTCCTCTACCTTCAGCATTAGTTGTATATGGGCTTGATGGATATGAGCCTGAATAAATTGAAGAACAACCAGTTGCATTAGCAACTAACATTCTATCACCAAATAATTGAGATACTGCCTTAACATATGGAGTTTCACCACAACCACCACATGCGCCAGAGAATTCAAATAATGGTTGATTGAATTGAACTGATTTAGCAGTAACTGTCTTAGCATTTGCAAGTTCACCTTTATAAGTTACTTTATCTAGGAAATATTGAGCAACTACTTCTTCTTTTGCATCTCTAGACTTAGTCATAGAATGAGCAACTAGTGGTTGTTTTTCTTTGTTATCAGCATTCTTAGTATTAACAGGACATACAGTTAAACATACACCACAGCCTGTACAGTCAAGTGTTGAAATTGATAAATGGAATTTATATCCTTTGAATCCTGTTGCATCTAAGAATTGTGCGCCTTCAGGAGCATTTGCTACTTCTTGTTCATCACATAAGAATGGACGGATACAAGCATGTGGACATGCGAAAGCACATGAATTACATTGAATACAGTTTTCAGATACCCATAGAGGTACTGCAGTAGCTACACCACGTTTTTCAAGGGCAGCTGTACCTGCTGGCATATGAGAATCTTGACCATATTTAGCAAATACTGAAAGTGGTAATGAATCGCCTTTAATTGAGTTAATTACATCAGCGATTTCTCTTACGAATGCTGGTCTTGATTCATCAACTTTAGCTTTTTCATCTTTTAAATTAGCCCAAGAAGATTTAACTTTAACTTCAACTAATAAATCACCACCGAAATCAATTGCTTGATGGTTTTGATCAACAACATCTTGACCTTTCTTTAAATAAGTCTTAGTTGCAAAATCTTTCATGTGTTGTTTTGCTTCTTCATAATCCATAATATTTTGATTTAATTTGAAGAATGCAGATTGGATGATTGTGTTAACACCTAAGCCTGCTCTAAAGCCTGCTCTCTTAGCACCATCATATGCATTGATGATATATAATTTTGCATGTTTTTGAGCTAATAATCTCTTATATCTATTTGGTAATAATTTTTCAATATTATCAGCATCAACTACAGTGTTAAGTAGGAATGTTCCACCTTCACGTAAACCATCAATCATATCAAATTTAGCTAAATAAGCATCAGTTGTACAAGCTACAAAGTGAGGTTGGTTAACTAAATAAGTTGATCTAATTGGGTTCTTAGAGAATCTTAAATGTAATCTTGTAGAACCACCAGATTTCTTAGAATCGTATGCTGCATAACTTTGTGCATATAAGTCAGTGTAGTCACCAACAATTTTAGAAATATTTTTACAAGCACCAACGATACCATCGCCACCTAAACCAAAGAACAATAATTCAGTTGTAGTTGGATCTGCAACGTCAATTGATTCTTTAACTTCTAATGAAGAATGGTTAACGTCATCATTAACACCTAATACGAAATGATCTTTAGGACTTCTTTCTTTTAAGTTGTCAAATACTGCATTAATTAAATCTGGGTTAGTATCTTTACTAGAAAGACCATAACGACCACAAACAATCTTTGGTGCATCTTTAACGCCTGCGAATGCTGCAATTACATCAAGTGCAAGTGGTTCATATTGAGCACCTTGTTCAATTGTTCTATCTAATACAGCAACTTTAGTAACTGTTTTAGGGAATGCTGCTACGAACTTCTTTTGAACAAATGGACGATATAGATGAACTTCAACTAAACCTACTCTTTGTCCTTTTGCATTTAAGTAGTCAACTACTTCTTCAGCACATTGGTTAACAGAACCCATTGCAACGATTACTCTTGTTGCATTTGGATGGCCATAATATTTATATGGCGCATAATTTCTACCAGTAGCTTTAGAAATTTTGTTCATATACATTTCTACTGCTGGATAAACATTAACATATCTTTGTGCTTGTAATTCACGAGTTTGCATATAAACGTCATCGTTTTGTGCAGTACCACGTGTCTTAGGATGTGCTGGATTTAATGCATTTGCTCTGAATTCAGCAATTTTTTCTTTGTCAACTAATTTGTCAAATAAACTATAGTCGATTGGTTCAATTGTATTAACTTCATGTGAAGTTCTAAAACCATCAAAGAAATGAAGGAATGGAGTAGATGTTTTAATTGCAGCTAAATGTGCAACACCTGCTAAATCCATAACTTCTTGAACTGAGTTTGAACATAGCATTGCAAAACCAGTTTGTCTACAAGCCATTACATCTTGGTGATCACCAAAAATTGATAAGCTTTGAGCTGCTAATGCTCTTGCTGCAACATGAATAACGCCTGGTAAGTTTTGACCAGCGATTTTATACATGTTAGGAATTTTTAATAATAAACCTTGAGATGCTGTATATGTTGTAGTTAAAGCACCAGCTTGTAATGATCCATGAACTGAACCAGCTGCGCCTGCTTCAGATTCCATTTCAACTACTCTAACAGGCATACCAAATAAATTTTTCTTACCTTGAGATGCCCATTCATCTGTATATTCCGCCATTGGTGATGATGGAGTAATAGGATAAATACCAGCAACTTCGGTAAAAGCATATGATGAATACGCTGCAGCGTAATTTCCATCAATTGCCATTCTTTTTACTTCTTTACTCATTTTTTTCCTCCTAATGAATAATTATCAAGATAATTATATCATTGTAAAACTTAGTTTTCAACAGAATATTGGATGCGTTTTTTTGAATATCGTATGTGCTTCAAGAAATATTGCTTTATAAAGCCAAAAATACTATCTCAGAAATTGCAAATACTTTTTTAACTGCATTTTTATGAAAGATTTTTATTGATAAAATATCTTACATTTTTTATCTACTTTTATCACTTATATGTGATTTTGGGAAAAAATATAAAAACAGCCAAAAAATAAAAAAATCACTAGCTTTTAAACTAGTGATAAATATCATTTTTTATTCTTCGTTATATATTTCTGAAATTGCATTTAAAATTTCATCGTCATCAACCATTTCAAAATTATCTTCACCATCGATATAATCGACTCTAAAAACTAGTGCTTCATCAGGATTTAATCCAAGTTCTTTAGAAAGAGGTCTAACTACTATATAATTATCATATTCAAATTCTATTTCAGCATCGATATAAAAATCATATGATTCATTATTTTCGCCATGTAATGTTAAAATATTATCTTTATTCTTCATTATTACTTACTGACTTCCTTTCTAAAAATGCGACTATTTTTTTGTTGAATGCAAAGCATAAAATTGCAAATAATAATGACAATCCAGCAAGACTCATTCCTATAACAAAATTTGAACTTACTCCTTGCCCTCTAAATATTGCAAAAATATCCATAAGTGCTCCACCTAAAATGACAGTAACAATAGTCATAGGAATTCTTGAAAAGAAATTTATGATGCAAAAATTTAATAAATTTACTTTTGTAAAAGGAGCAATAAAAGCTACTATATCCTTAGGTAATGCAGGAATGAATAAATAACCCATCATCATTACTTCTGTTTTTCTTTTATTTCCAAACATCTTACTATTTTTTATCTTATCTGGATTTACAAATAATGCTAAAAAATGATATCCAAATAATTTAACCAAGCAATAAACTATTGCCCCACCAACAGTTTGTCCAATTAAGCATGCAAAAACAGCCCAGACAGGATTAAGCACTAAACCTGCAGTTAAAACAATAGGACCTGATGGTATAACCATAAATATTACTTGACCTATTTGTAAACCAATAATTATAAAAGATGAAGCCCAACCATAACTTCTTATTTTTTCAACAAATTCATTTTGAGCTTCTTCACTAGATGAAATTTCATTAAAAATAGGCCATAATTTAATAATACCAAATATTAATCCACCTAATATTATGGCAACTATAATTGAATTAATAATGATTCTAATTATCTTATATTTTCTAGCCTTTTCATCATCTAAATTTAAATTATATTTATCATCTTTTTTTTCTAAATCAGAATTTAATTTATCTTTATCTTTTTTCATCTTCCCACCAATTTTTTATAAAAAATTCCATTTTTTGGCCATAATTATCAAAAGATAAATAATTACTACACAAAAATAAATCTTCTTCTTTTTCGCTATTTTCAAATTCATTATTATATAATTTGTCACCCACAATTGGATGAGAAAGATATAATGAATGAACTCTAATTTGATGTGTTCTACCAGTTTGTAATTCAAATTCTACTAAAGTAGTATCTTCGTTTCTTTTTATAACTTTATAATTTGTGATAGCTATTTTTCCACTATCATTTGAAACATATCTTTTTATTGTTTCTTTTTCTTTGTCAATATATGTTGTAATTTGACCATTATCAGTTTCTAAAATACCAGATAATAAAGCATTATATCTTCTTATAATATGTTCATGTGTTGGTGATAATCTACTTGCTGATGGCTTATTTTTAGCTATTAAAATAAGTCCTGAAGTTTGATAATCAAGTCTGTTTAAGAAAGAAAGTACAGGGCTTTGTCCTTTATTTTTAAGATAATATAATAATTCTTGATATAAAGATTTATGATTATCTTCTGTTGGAATAGTCAATAAATTTCTTCTTTTATTAACCACTAAATAATTATCATCTTCAAAAACTACATCAACATTTGATTCATATAAATCCCAGCTAGTTTCTTTTTTAACATCATAATCAAAAGAAATTATATCATCTTTTCTTACTTGTTGATACAATTTCGTTAAATTACCATTTACATAAATATCTATTTTATGAGCTTTTAAAGATTTATACATTTTTTTTGACATATTCTCTTTAAGAGCCATAGACAGAATACTATCTTCTTTTACAATATATTTTATTTTCATAATTATACATAATTAACAGAATACAAATTAAATACTATACCTAATGTAGCACTAATTGCAATATATAAAATTGGATGCTTCTTAAATTTAAATATACCAATTCCTAAAATCAAAGCTATAGCTAAATTTTTAAAATTAATCAGCAAATTAAAAAATGCACCAATCATTTCAAAAAAGCCTGCATTACCATATAGCCTTAAAGCTTCTGTTTTTGCATTATCAAATGCATAGCTTATTGAATTAAGTGTTACATCAGCACCACTTGAATTATCAATAAAAATATTAAATATTGATATTTTTAAAATAGAATATAATGCTGCAATAATTAGTCCTAATGAAGCAGCTCTAAGCCCATAAAAGCACCAATTGACATATTTGTTATCTTTAAATTTATTTAAAATTAATGAAATAATTATAATTATTAATATAGATGGTGAAACAAGTCCTAAAGTTGATACTATACTGCCTAAAAATGCTAAAAAATAATTCCCATTAAATTCATTAAAAGCAACAGTATAGCCAACATAAGTTGACATATTTACTCCAATTCCACCAGGTGTTGATTCACTTACTGCAAGCATATTTGCTAATTCTAAATCATTATACCAGCCAGTTGAAATTCCTAATTCCTTTAAAAATGGTAGGGTTGCTAAGCCTCCACCTAAAGAAAGTGTACCAACTTTAAAAAACTGACCATATAAAACAAATATTATAGGATTATAATCATTAAATAATAATATTAATAAACCAATTAATAATATTATCCAAATAATTAATGAAGAGCTAACTCCAGTTTTATATTTTTTATTCTTAACAAAATAAAAACTAAAAAATGAAAATACACCAAATATTGCACCTACAAAAAAGCCTAACATAAAAAGCAATATATCTTTATAATTAATATTAAATCTTTTCTTCTTTTCAGGTATTACTGTTTCTTCTTTGATTTCAATTTTTTCTTCTATTTTTAATTCTTGATTATCTATATTTATATTTTTTAATTCTTTTTTCTTTTTTATTTTATCTTTTATAAAACAAACAAAAAAGCCATAAAAGCCTGCAAATATAACATATGCATATAAAGGAATAACATCAACTAATATTGCAAGTAATGCAACACTTACAGTTAAAGCAAAACTAAGCAAATCTTTTATATTTTTCTTAGCTAAGCCAACAATTGCATATAATACTAATGAAAAAACACAAACTCTAATTCCTGCAAGAGCATTTTTTACAAAAATATTAGATGCAAAAGATGTAAGTAAAGATGCAATAATAAAAATTATTAAGAATGCTGGTGTAATAAAGCCCAAAGTAGCAACTATACCACCTAACACTCCTTTTCTTTTCATTCCTATAAATGTAGCTACATTTACTGATATTACTCCTGGTGTACATTGGCCTATCGCATAATAATCAGTTATTTCTTCATTAGTAACCCAGCCTTTATTATCTACAAGTTCACGCTGTAAAAGTGGCAACATTGCGTAGCCACCTCCAAAATTTGTTATTCCAATTTTAAAAAATAAACCAAATAGCGATAATAAATCCTTCATAACTTATATGTAAATGTAAACTGCCCCATTATTTCTTTTAG
>CAJOOI010000054.1 GCA_905236105.1 uncultured Acholeplasmatales bacterium | reverse complement strand
CATAAAAAGAAAAGAGGATAACAATGAAATTAAAAATTAAACAAAAAATATTAATGGAACATCTAAATTATGTAATTAAAGGAATATCAAGTAAAAATTTAATTCCTATATTAAATTGTATAAAATTTGATTTAACAGATGAAGGTTTATATCTAATGAGTACAGATAATGAAATAGCAATAAAAACATTTATTGATAAAGATAAAATTGATAATATAGAAGAAAAAGGAGAAGTAGTAATCTCTGGGAAATATATATATGATATAATTAGAAAATTAGGAAATGAAGTTATCAACATTGAAGAAGTAATTGATTCACAAATTTTAATTACTACACAAACTTCTTCATTTAAATTAAATTGTAATAATGTAACTGAATTTCCAAATTTAGATTTAGAATTTAGTAAAAATCCAATTGTTATAAATCAACAATTATTTAAAAAAACAATTAATCAAACAATTTTTGCAACATCTACTCAGGAATCGCGACCAGTTTTAACAGGAATTAACTTTAAAATAAAAGAAGGTAATTTAGTATGTACTGCTACAGATTCATATAGATTAGCATGTAAAGAGATTAAATTAAATGATAAAGAAATAGGGGATACTGATATTATTGTTCCTGCTAGAAATTTAATTGAAGTTGTAAAATTATTAAATAATGATGATGATGATATGGAAATTCATATTTTCTCAAATAAAGTAATTTTTAGATTTAATAGTATTACAATAATGACAAGATTAATTAATGGTTCATATCCTGATACAACTAAATTAATTCCAGAAGATTTTAGTTTAATAGTAAAAGTAAATTTAAATAATTTTTATAATGCTATAGATAGAGCATCTTTATTAACAAATGAAGAAGAAAAAAATATTATAAAGTTAGAAACTAAAGATGATTTCCTAATTATATCTTCAAATATTCCAGAAATAGGAAATGTTGAAGAAAAAGTTGAATTGTTAGAAAAAGTAGATAATAATATTAAAATTGCTTTTTCTTCTAAATATATGATGGATGCTATTAAAGTATTTGAAGGAAGTGATATAGCACTTAAATTTAATGGAGAAATTAAACCTATAATTATTGATGATACAGAAGGAAGTAATTTAATTCAATTAATTTTACCAATAAGAACATATTAGAATAATAGTTATGCACATTTTAAATAATGTGCATAATTTTTTTATTTGTTTCGACAATTTCTGATAATATTCGACAAGATTAAGGTGTATAAGATTATTGTTCATCAAAAAGGGGGAATATATTATGTTAGATGAATATGAAATAAACAGTGATACAGTTGCAATTGTACCAATTGATGATAATGTATCTAAAGTATATGAAATGGAAGAAGAATATGTAGTAAATCAAAGTAGTAATAAAATTATAGAAAATAATTGTAGATTCTACGGAAGTTCATATAAAGGAAGATGTGAAGGAACTAAATATTTAACTGGAATAAAATCAAAATTTCCTATAATTATTGAAGAATCAAGAAATATTATTTTCTTTCCGACTGGTTCTATTAGAAATAATAATAATTGTTGGATTTCATTAGAAAATATAAAAAATTATGAACATGATTTTTTTGGATGTATTATTACTTTTTTAAATGATAAGAAAATTTCTTTTGATATTTCAAAATATTCGCTTGAAAATCAATATTACAGAGCTACAATGTTAAAATCAAAGCTAAACGATAATAAAAACTTCAAAAAATGAAGTTTTTTTCTTTATTTAGCCATATTTGTGATATAATATTACATGTGTATAGGAGTACTTGTTTTTGTGTAAAATTCGAAATTTGTAATTTTAACGATAAAAAAGAGGGATATTATGATTTTAAAAAAGATTGAGTTAAAGAATTTTAGAAATTATGAACATCTATCTACTCGTTTTTATAAAGGCATAAATATTATATATGGAGATAATGCACAAGGAAAAACAAATTTACTTGAAAGTATATACGTATTAGGCATTACTAAATCACATCGTTCTTTTATAGATAATAACCTTATTAAAGATAGTACTAATAAAGCTATTGTTAATGGTGTAATTAATAAAGGGAGCCTTGATATTAATTTAAATATTTCAATAGAAAATAATAAAAAAATTCTTAATATTGATAATAGTCAAATTAGAAAGATGAGTGATTATATATCAAATATGAATATTATTATTTTTTATCCTGATGATTTGGAATTATTAAAGGGATCTCCGCAAATTCGTAGGAAATATCTTAATTTAGAATTATCACAATTATATAGCAATTATTATATTATATTAAATGAATATAACAAATTACTTAAGATGCGTAATGAATATCTAAAAAAATTAAATTCAAATAATTATATTGATATGAATTATTTTGATATTTTAACTGATTATCTAATTGATAAATCAATTATTTTAACAAAGATGCGTTATAAATATATAGAGAAAATTAATGCTTATTGTGAAAATATCTATAAAGATATAATGAATTTAGATTTATTTAGTATAAATTATAAACCATCATTAAAAATTGATATAAAAGATGATAATAAAAGTAAAAATATACTTAAAAAATTTTATTTAGAACAGTTAAATTATGATATAAAAATGTCTTCAACTTCTTATGGTCCACATAAAGATGATTTTGAATTTATGTTGGGAAATAATAATTTGAAGTTATTTGGTTCACAAGGACAACAAAGAATTGCAGTTTTATGTTTAAAACTTTCTGAGATAGAAATTTTTAAAAAGTATAAAGAATCAACACCAATTTTACTATTAGATGATGTATTTAGTGAATTATCTGATGATAAGAAAAACAATTTATTAAAGTATATTAGTAAAGATATACAAACGATAATAACAACTACAGAATTAAGTAATTTAGATAATAAATTAATTAAAAAATCAAAATTATTTAAAATTGATTCTGGAAAATTAATTAAAATTAAAGAGGTGAAAGATAATGAATGAAGAACATTATGATGCTTCGGATATTCAGGTACTAGAAGGATTAGAAGCAGTAAGAAAAAGACCTGGAATGTATATTGGAACAACTGATGTTAAAGGATTACATCATTTAGTTTGGGAAATAGTTGATAATGCTATTGATGAATCTTTAGCTGGATATTGTCAAAACATTGAAGTTGTAATTAATAAAGGAAATTCAATTACAGTAAAAGACGATGGACGTGGTATTCCTGTTGATGTACATCCTAAAACACATTTATCTACTGTAGAGACAGTTTATACTGTTTTACATGCAGGTGGAAAATTTGGCGGCGGCGGATATAAGGTATCCGGTGGTTTGCATGGTGTTGGTGCCAGTGTTGTTAATGCTTTATCAAAATGGGTAGAAGTAACTGTATATAAAAATAAAAAAATACATTTTATTCGTTTTGAAAATGGTGGACACACAGTAGAACCATTAAAAGTAATCGGAGATTGTGAAGAAAACAGAACTGGAACATGGGTTACTTTTAAACCAGATCCTGATATTTTTGATACTGATGTTTATGATTATGAAACATTAAAAGTACGTTGTCGTGAATTAGCATTTTTAAATAGAGGTTTAAAAATAACAATTAGAGATGACAGAGATGATGAAGATACTACTGGGGAAACATTTATATATGAAGGTGGTATTTCAGAATATGTAAGATTTATTAACCAAGGTAAGACTCCAATTCATGAAGATATAATACACTTAGAAGGTGAAGAAGATAATGTATTTTTTGAAGTAGCACTTCAATATAATACTGGATATAATGATAATATTTATTCATTTGTTAATAATATTAATACACATGATGGTGGAACACATGAGGAAGGTGTAAAACGTGCTCTTACAAGGGTTATTAATAGTTATGCACGTAAAAATGGAATTCTAAAAGATAAAGATGAATCACTAACTGGAGATGATGTTAAGGAAGGTATTACAATGATAGTATCTTGTAAGCATCCAAATCCTCAATTTGAAGGACAAACTAAAGGTAGATTAGGAAATTCTGAAGTAAGAAAACTTGCTGATAATGTATTTGCTGAAGGATTTGAAAAATTCTTATTAGAAAATCCTGAAGAAGCAAAAATTATTGTTAATAAAGCTATGTTAGCATGTAGAGCTAGAAATGCTGCAAAAAAGGCAAGGGAAATAACTAGAAAAAGTGATTTAACTACAACAAATTTCTTTGGGAAATTATCTGATTGTAAAAGCAAAGATCCAAAAGTATCTGAAATATTTATAGTCGAGGGAGATTCTGCTGGAGGCTCTGCAAAAAAAGGTAGAGATTCAATGACACAAGCTATTCTTCCTTTACGTGGAAAAATATTAAATGTTGAAAAAGCAAGATTAGATAGAGCTTTGGGGAATGAAGAAATAAGAACTATAATAACTGCTTTTGGTACTGGAATTGGTGAAGAATTCGATTTATCAAAATTGCGTTATGACAAAATAATAATCATGACCGATGCCGATGTCGATGGTTCACATATTCGTGTACTATTGTTAACTTTATTCTATAGATTTTTCAGACCAATTGTTGAAGCTGGACATGTTTATGCAGCCCAACCACCATTATTCAGAATAATGCATGGTAAAACTCGTAAATATGTTTTAAATCCAGAGGAAAGAGATAATTATTTAGCTACTTTAAAGCCTGAAGTTAGAGCAAGAGCTGAAGTTGCTAGAATGAAAGGTCTTGGAGAAATGGATGCTGAAGAATTAAATGAAACTACAATGGATATTGAAAAAAGAGTTTTAAGAAAAATTACAGTTGATGATTGTGTAGCTGCAGATGCTATTTTTGAAAAATTAATGGGCGATGAAGTTGAACCAAGACGTGATTTTATAGTAGAAAATGCTGGATACGCAATTAATATTGATATTTAGGGGGTGAAAGTATGGATAATGATAATAATATTGATAAATTAGTTGATTTAGCAGAAGATGATGCTAAAGAACAAGAAGAAATAAATGAAAATATTGACGAACCAAAAGAAATAGATACACATGTTAATAATTCAGAATTTAGTGGTTATTTCCATGAGAGAGATAGTTTAACAGAAAATAATATCGTATCAGAAGTTAGTACATCTTTCCTTGAATATTCAATGAGTGTTATCACTGCACGTGCTTTACCAGATTTAAGAGATGGTTTGAAACCTGTTAACAGAAGAATTTTATGGGCAATGTATGAATCAGGATATACACCTGATAAACCACACAGAAAATCTGCAACAACTGTTGGATATGTTATGGGTAATTACCATCCACATGGTGATTCTTCAATATATGAAGCAATGGTAAGAATGGCTCAAGATTTTAACCAAAGATATATGCTTGTAGATGGACATGGTAACTTTGGTAATATTGAGGGTGATGGTGCTGCAGCAATGCGTTATACTGAATCAAGATTAGCAAAACTATCACTAGAATTATTAAGAGATATAAGAAAAAATACTGTTGATATGGAGGATAACTTTGATTTTACAAAGTTAGAACCTAAGGTATTACCATCAAGATTTCCTAATATTTTGGTAAATGGTACAATGGGTATTGCTGTAGGTATGGCAACTAATATTCCTCCACATAATTTAGGTGAAGTTATTGATGGATGCATTGCTT
>CAJOOI010000053.1 GCA_905236105.1 uncultured Acholeplasmatales bacterium | reverse complement strand
CATGAAATATAATGGTGTATCTATCTCATTTAATTCATTTATTGAAGCATTATCAACTATTAATTGGCTGATTGTTGTTTCTATACTTAAATTAATAATGAATTCACGATAAATATCGCCTTCAATTTGAGATTTAACATAAATCTTAAATGACATTTCTTTTGCATTATCAGCAAAGCTTAATACACCTTCAAATGTATTTGGAACTAAATCATAAGCATTTGTTTCTTCATTCTTAATTGTTGATTGTTCAAATAGACCTTCAACTAATACTAATTGATTATTTTCATCTCTTTCATAATGTGTAGAAATAAGAACATCTTCACTATTTTTAGCTTCAAATAATGAACCATCACTCAATTCAAATTTGAATTTTACATCTTTATTGTACAATTTATCATAAGTATATGTTGAAATATTTGGATCATTAAATAAACCATTTAGTGGCATTTCAACATCATCAATCCAAATTCTTTCTATGATATTTAAAGCTTCGAAATTAAATACATATGCATTTCCTTCTTCAAGGCTTCTATCGCTTCTTCTTACATTTAGCTTTAATTGTTTTTCTTTGGCATCATCAAAAGAAACATTAAATGCATAAGTCTTAATGCCTGTATTTACATCTTCATTAATCAATTCTAATTCATGATTTTCGAGCGTTGGAATTAAGCCATCAACTAAACTGAATTTGAATACTAAATTTTTTCTGCCGTGTTGAATATAATTGAATTCATAATTATCGATGAAATATTGATTAATATCAACTTCATTACCATTTTCATCTTTATATTTTTCGATTTCATTATCATCAATCCAAATCTTATTTATCGTTGTTCTAGGAGTAAATAAGAATTGATAATCATGTTCATCAAATTGTGTTTGATTTTCTCCTTTTACAACAATAGTGAAGGCAACTTTTCTTACATTTTCATATGAGAATTGTGCTTCATATATATTTTCATTAATTTCAATGAATTCAACATTTTCTGGTAATTCTAATGCATCAAAGGTTGAACCATCAGTTAATTCAAATCTAAATACAAATCCATTTAATTTTAATGTATCTGCCATATATTCAAATGTATGATCAAAGAAATCAGAAGCTAAATCAACAAGCTTGCCATCAATCCAAATGTTTTTAATCTTATGTTCTATTCCAGCATTTAAATAATCTGAAATTGTCGCGTTTTCAAGTACTAAATTACCATAATTTATAATTAATGTTGCCATAGTATTATCATCTTGTAAAATAGTACCATTTTTAATTGTAAGTGCAGCACCTTTTTCTACTTTTATACCATAATGGTTAGAAGGCGTATCGTTTTCATCATTAAGCTTGCCAATAGCCTTAATTGTCTTATTAATGTTTTCATTATTTAATATGAAAATAACATTTTGTCCTTCTTTAATATCAATATCATTGAATAAGAATTCATCAATAATATCATTGAATTCTACTTCAATTGTTACTGGATGAAATTCATCTGTATAATTATTAACAATTGCTGCTTTTAATGTTTCATAATATTGCTTTACACCATTAACTGTCGCAGTGATTTCTGTTCTATGAACTGAATATAAATCGGTATTGTCTGTATCTTTTATTACACGATAATTAGGTTTTAATGAAATTTCATGTTCCTTAAATTCTACATCAGTAGCTGTAGATTTGAATTTTAAATTACCAAAATCTTGAGCAATAAGCTCAGTCATATCAACATTAACACGATTTTTCCAAATAGAAGAATTATTTGGTGTTTTATTACTTATTAAGAAAATACCATCTAATTTACCATTTCTAACAAATGATTCAAAGACAATAGAAAGACCTGATTCATATTCTAAATCATATCTTGCATCTATTAACATAATATTAGAACCAGAAGATAATTTTGTAGCACCTGTGATAATTAAATCACCATGAGATGTTGCAATAATGGATGTGCAAGAATCAATTGTATTTAATGTAGTATTAACTACTAAACCATCAATTACTGCAGTACCAATATTATAAACAACATCTTCTAATAAAGATTTATCAGTTGTAGCTTGATCTTCATCAATGATTCTAATTTCTACATTTCTTAATTCTAAATTGCCCTCATTTCTAATTAGGTTTTTAAATCCGATAGCAGAAATTTCAATGATACCATTCATAATAACAAGCTTTCCGCCAGCTTTAACGTCAAAGCCATATAAGATTTTTTCAATTGTTACTGATTGTTCTCCATCACCGCCAACTAATTCTGCTTCAATAAATCTACGTGCTTTGTTATTTAAATTAATAATTAATTCTTTACCAGATTCTATTGTTACATCACCGATTCTTACAGTAGGTGTAATAACTTCAACATTATATTGATTTGTATCAGGTTCTTTTTCAGTTAAATAACCGATAGCATCACTTATAGTTTCATAATTATAACCATTTACTTTTACATCAGATTTATTAATCTTGAATTCAGTTTTTAAAGATTCTCCATCAACAACTACAGTTCTTACAACCTTATATCCTAGTGTAAGAATTATATTAGCATTGTCATAATCAGGAACTGAATAAATCGCTCTATCTTCTTCATCAAAGCCAGATGGTCTTAATACAAATGTCAATTTTTCAGTTAAGTTTTTATTATTTGAATCTTCTAAGTTGATAATATTAAAGTTTATTTTAATTCTATCTTCCCAAGAATTATCTACAGTATTTGTTGAACCATAACTAATTTTACCTGAAAGAATATTACCTTCTTTATTTTCGCCAATTGTATCAACTAATACATCATTCAAATTAACATTTATTGCAAAAGAAGCATTTTCATCATCTTCAACAGTACCATAATATATGCTAATTAATTCACCTAAAGTAGATAAACTATTGCCTGAATTAATATTTAAAGTGCCATATAGCATTTCAAATACTCTTTCAAGTGACATATCACTAATAGTCACATCACTAATATTTAAAGTTCCATAATTTTCAACAAGAGTTCTTGTATCTACACTATTTACTTCAAGTTTACCATTTGTAATTGTTAAAGTTGCGCCTTTTTCAATCTTGATTGCATATTTAAAGATGTCTTTAAATGTATATGTTTTACCGACTAAATCAATTATTACATTTTGACCAGCTTTAACAACAAATGAATAGCCACTATCATCATGAATTTCAACTAAAGTCTTTTCAGTTTCATAAATAGGCGTATCATCGGCATTAAACATTTCATTGCCGTTTTCATCTTTCTTTACAGCTGGAATCTTTTTACCATCTTCATCTAATTTAAATGAACCATCTTGATTCTTTTCATATACTATTTCTTCTAAATAGTCATGAGAAATCAACCATACTTTACGAATTCTTCCATCTGTTGGAGCATTCTCAACTGCATCTCTTAAATAAACATAACGTTTACCATTAGCAGGAAGAGGAGTCTCTGAAGTATTTTCTAATGTTGGCGAATAAGGCTCAACAATTGATTCTTCTGTATCACCATCTTCTGCCTTAACCATCGCACGCATGATACTTAATCTTGCTTCTAATTTTTCTGGAATAACATAATTTCTCATGTATTCTTCAGTTAAACCAAATTGTGCTGTTACATCATATTCACCAATTTCAGTTGGGAAGCAAGGAGTATCAGTACCATTTATTTTTTCATATGGCTGTGGATTTAAAGTATAAGTTACAGTTAAGCCTTCTGGAATAGTACTTATACCTATTTCATGTTTTTCTCCGTCAAATGCAAAATATCCATCTTCAAATGTAACATTTTCCATAATATAGTTAGCTCTAACGATTGTTAGAACTGCTACTATCTCTCTAGTTTTGCCTGCAAGTGAAATTGTAGCTCTAATTTCATATACACCTGCATTAGTATATGAATATGATGATACATTTTGATATGTAATATCGCCATTATGATCAGATTTTGTTGTATAAGTGATTACAGCTTCATTCCCACCAATAGTTGGAATATTTCCACCAACTAATAATGTTTTAGCCTCACCATCATAAACAAATTTTTTGTCTTCTAATACTGCATTACTTAGTGGGTCATCATTAATTGTTAATACCGCAATATAATTATGAGTATTAGAATTTATTTCAACAGTTGCAGTATAAATATATGTACCAACTTCCTTATATGAAGGAGAAGATGCTGAGGATGCCGTTTCCTCATTTGTTTTAGCGTTTCTGACTTTGTATGTTATTGTTGCATTTGCTGGTGCACCACTAACAACTAAATTGTGGCTTGGATTTGAATTTCCTAAATCAATATCATAAAAATATGTTTCATCCTCAAATTTAATTCCAGCAAAATCATCTTCACCATTGATGATTGTTAAATATGCTTCTTTTGTAGGAATTGAAAAATAGTTTGTAGTATCGCATAAGAATGTGGCTACAACCTTAAATCTATTTTCAGCTTTAGTTTTATCAATTTCAGAACTTTCAATTCTGTTATTTGTATATGAAACAACAACACCTGAAGGGATAATACCAGATACTTCTAATTTCCAAGTTTGATTATCTTCATATGGATAACTTCTATCTTCAAATACCAAATTTTCAGTATTATATTCAGCTTTTAAAATTTCAAACGCTTCATAGAAATTAATATCTTCATAATCATATGTAACTATTTGAGCAATTACTGCATATCTTCCAGCATTTATACATTCAGATGCATCAATATATCTTCCGTTTTCACCAGTTTTATCATCAATCTTTGTTGAATAATATAAAGTTGCATAATCAACATAAACTACATTTGATGAATCTCCACTAAAATATTGTCTAAATGGAGATAAATCAGTTGTAGTACCAAATATTAATTTTTCATTATCAACTGGATTTAATTCTAATACATGTGGCTTACCATCATAAGTGAAGGCTTTAGTAACCATATCGCCTTTATGTTCTTTTTCATCTTCTCCAGCAACATGTCCAGTTGATTTAAATGATAGATGCATATCTTCATCATTTTCAGTTGGATATGGATATTTTGCTTTCTTAATTTCTAATGTGATAGTAATTGTTTCAGGTAATTGATAATTCAAATAACCAGAATCAAAAATGATACTTATTTCATAAATACCTGCATGAATTAGAGAAATTTGATTTAATTCTTTATTTTCAAACAATGTTTCAGTTTCAGTTTTCCAATGATAATTATCGTTTTGTATATATTTAACTGTATATGTAGCACCTAAATCAGAAGGTAAAGTAGGATTAAGCATTTGGTTTGTTTCATCATATGTTGTAACTGTATCTTCAAATACAAATCCATCCGCAGGAATTCTATCAATATAGCAATTTACTCCTGCTTCAAATTCAACATCGCTACCTACATTAAAGATAGCAATTACATAATATTTTCCAGCATTTTTATATGAAACACCTAATGATGTTGCATTAGCTTTAGTAATTGTATCATTATCATAATATTTAACAGTTAAAGTAGGTGTACCTTGGATTGGATTACCTTCATAATCTGTTAATGTCAAATCGCCTTCGCCTTTAAATGTGTGTTCTTGGCCATCATAATTTATGCGCATATCTTGCCAGCTGATACCAGCAATAACAAAACAAGGATAATATGCTCTATTAGCTACATCATTCTTGATTGCTTTATACATATTTTGTGTACCAATATAATAAATATGCAAATTAGAATTGTTAATACCTTGGAATGCAAATCCTTCTATTTCATTTATAGCTGATTGTAATACAACTGTATTAAGGCTTGTACAACCCTTTAATAATGCACCACTTACTTTCTTTAATTCTTTTGGTAAAACAATATTAGTAAGTGATATACAATCACTAAATGCTGAATTACCTATTTCTTGAATATTATCATGTAAAACAAATGAAGTAATATTGCTACAACCAGTAAATACACCATTATTAATCTTAGTGATATTTGATGGAACAGTAAATGTAGTAAATGAAGTACAATCCATAAATAATTGGTTAGCAAGTTCTGTCATAGAATCTGATAATTTTATGTTATTTAAAGATGTATTTCCACTAAATGCTGCCTGTCCAATTGTAGTTACACTATCAGGAACAATTACATTATTTAATTTAGTACAGTTTGCAAAAGCAAATGCACCAATTTTTGTCATATTATCGCCTAATTGAATATCTAGTAATTCTCTACATTCTTCAAATGCATGTTCTTCTATTTCAACTACCATAGAATCATTTGGAATAATTAAATGTTTAAATTTGATTGCATTAAAAGCATGTTGTCCAACAATATATGGAACAACATTTGAATTTGTATCGATGAATTTAGGTAAAGTTATTGTTTCAGTTGAAGATTCACCAACGAATTTAGTTAGATATAATCTGCCATTTCTTCTCACGAAGACAAATTCTTGAGAAGTTTCATCATCTATTAATGATGTTTCTTCTTGTGTATGTAATACTTGTGCATAGAATGCAACATAACCATTTGAAGTTTTTCCTAATTCAACATTAAGATTTGAAAAATTATAAACTTCATAAAGATTTCTACAAGAATAGAAAGTATAAGGCCAAATAGATGTCAATGCGTTATTAGCATCTTTTTCTCTTACAGTGTAATTATTAGTTTTATTAACTAAAACATATCCTTCATCTTTTAATTCATAATAATCTTTTTCATCAGCAAAATCAGTTAAATTATTAGCTTCAGCTACAGTATAATAATCAGTTTCAGAAT
>CAJOOI010000052.1 GCA_905236105.1 uncultured Acholeplasmatales bacterium | reverse complement strand
GACTCAGCTAGCATTTTTAGTAATTCTAACTCAGCTTGCATTTGATTAAATTTTTCCAAACTTAATATTACAGTATCACCATGACCATTTACTGTAATATAAATAGGCCCTTTTGTTTCTTTACATAAGTTTGATATTTCATTATACTTATTTCTTAATTCTGATGATGGTCTAATATTTTGCATAACATTCATCTCCTATCATTATTATATCATAATTTTGATATATTACAACCTATATCAAAATTATTGTCATAACAGTCAACAGTCTTTTTCATGGCAGGTCTTTATATTTCATGCATAATGGTAATAAAGTAGGCTAGGTAATTTTAAAAAATAAAAAGACCTCATCAATTTACTGAAAAGGTCATTCTATATTTGTTAATTTTATAATATTATTTTATTTAAAATCTTGTCTATTATCTTTATAAATTCTATTTTTATTTCTATACATATTTTTGTCTGCTTCAATAACTAGCTTTTCATATCCCATTTCTTTAATATTTGGTGAATATGCATAACCTATTGCGATACTTACATCATATTTTTTTTCTTTTTCCTTAAAGTTTTCAAGATAATCTTTAATTTCTTCTTCATTTATGTTATTGATTATTGCAACAAATTCATCTCCACCTATACGATAACAATTTCTATATTTGTCATATGAAAAACAATCTTTGATACAATTAGCTGATTTAACTATTAATTCATCACCTGATGAATGTCCATAAGTATCATTAACATATTTTAAATTATTAATATCAAATAAGAATACACAAACTGATTTTTCTTCTAATTCAAGTGATTTAATAGTATTGTTATAACAATATCTATTAGGCATATTAGTTAATGCGTCATTTTCAGCAGTTATTCTTAATTCTTTTTCTAGTTCTTTATGTCTATCCAAAAGTAAATTATATGCCAAAGCTAAATGATTTGCTTCATATAAAGCTCCTTTTTCATTTAAACGATCATTTTCATCTATTTTCTTTGTATATTTAATAATTGGTAAAATTAGATTTTTAAGTAAAAGGATGAAAAATAATATATTAGCTAATAAAATTAATGAAATTGATGTCCATAATATACTACGCCATAATATAATTTGAGATGTTATTTCATTTTGTTTTGCATCTGAATTCTCTTTAACTATAATAATTGCATCTCTTAAACTAGTAGAAACTACACCTTTTAAATCAGAATAATTGATTTCTAATATATCATCATAAGCTTGTATATATTTGTGAGATAATGCAATTTTTATGTCATCTGGCATATTTTGTTCAACAGTTGTTAATTCTATTTTTTCAACTTTAGATAAATATTTTTGATCAACAGTTATATATGATACTGAATCAATCAAATATAAAACATGGGCTTGAACCTTAAGCATTTGTTTTTCTGCTTCAACAGCTGTTTTTACTTTTTGTATTGCTTTATCATCTAAATTATATTCATTTAATTTATTTAAAATGTTATCTGGTTTTTTATCTTCTAAATCATATTCATCAAAATATGCATCTAAAGGACCACTGTTTAAATTATTATTTGGTAGTAGTGGTGTATTTGCAAAAGATGTCATTGTTTCAGATAATTTACTTGTGTTAGATTGAATATCACTAATCAAAGATGATACTTCTGAAGTTTTTTTCATCTCATTTGTTGATTCATATGTAGTTTTTTCGATAAAAACAGTTGCAATTATGATTAAAGCAAATAATATTGCAATATTAATCATTGTAGGAATAAAAATGAATTTTGTTTTTATTCCATTTACTTTTTTCATTTTATTCATATCATCACCATCTTTCAAAAAACCTCAAAGATTGGGATTTTTATAATTATCAAATACAAATTCTAATTATTTATGAATTGTTTTACTTTATTTAAGGCTTTAAGTCCTTCTTTCCTACCAATTTGATATACTCTTTCTAATTCTTTTTTATTCTTTTCTCTATGCCCTATTTTTAAATTTCTAGGTGGTCTAATAACAATAACAGTTCCTTCAGCTTCTTTATTATCAATTTCATCCATTTGTTTGTTATACATATAAGGCCTATTATTCATAGCTTCTATTATTTTAGGATATTTTCTTAATAAGAATTTAAATATAAGATTTAATTTTTTTTCTTTTTTTCTATAACCTTTTGGCTGAGTTAAAATTATAACATTATTTAAATAGCCTAATTTTTCCATATATTCATATGGTACTGCACAAGATATTCCGCCATCTAGAAGTAACATATCATCTATTTTAACTGGTTTTGACACAACAGGCATAGATGCAGAAGCTTGAAACCATTTCATATCATATTCATCACCACTATCACAGTTGTGAAAAATGGTTTTTCCATCTGTTACTGAAGTAGTACCTACATAAAATGGCATTGGATTTTCTTTATAAGTTTTTATATCAAAAATATCTAATTTATATGGTAAAGTATTATAACAAAATTCTTCTCCATATAAATTGCCTGTTTTGATTAATGAATTTATACTGCAATATCTTTTATCTTTACAATATTTTTTATTATATCTAATGGCTCTTCCAATTTGTTTTGATTTATAATTGCAACCAAAAACAGCACCAGCAGATATTCCACTTGCAGCATCAAATGTTATGCCATTTTCTAAAAATATATCGATGATGCCACAGGTAAACATACCTCTCATGGCGCCACCTTCCATAATTAATGCAGTCTTCATTTTATCATATTTTGTTAAAATATTACATATCCATTTAGTTATTATAGCACATTTTGAATATTTTTTAAATAAAGAATTTTAGCCAATCTAGCAGCCAAT
>CAJOOI010000051.1 GCA_905236105.1 uncultured Acholeplasmatales bacterium | reverse complement strand
TCAATATTATTAGTTCTTGGAAATTGGTCTACAGGTATTACAATTTCTAATTCATATCCTGATGATTCCAATATTTTAATATCTCTTGCCATTGTTGCAGGATTACAAGAAATATAAATTAGTTTTTTTATTTTCATATCAATAACTGTTCTTAAAAAAGATATTTCACACCCTTTTCTAGGTGGATCAACAAAAATTACATCATAATTGTTTTTTTTGTCGATAGATGTTATAACATCTTCACATTTTCCACAAATAAATGATGCGTTTGTTATTTTGTTTATTTCTTTGTTTTTATTAGCATTATTTATTGCATCCTCTACTACTTCAATGCCTAAAACACTATTTACTCTTTTGGCTATATTTAAAGTAATTGTGCCTATTCCACAATATGCATCAATTACATTCATAGACTTAGTAAGTTTGGCGCTATCCATAGCTATTTGATACAATTTTTCACATTGATCATGATTAATTTGCAAAAATGATGATGGATGTACTTCAAATTTGAGGCCTAAAATATCTTCTAATATCGTTTTTTTACCATATATTAATTTATATTCATTTGAAAGTACAACATTAGTTTTTTTAGAATTTATATTGATATATATAGATTTTATTTCTGGAAAAAATTCATTAAGTTTATCTACTAAATCACTGAAATCATATTCACTAGTTAAAACTAAAACTAGCATAAATTCATTAAGCTTTGTATGTCTAATCATTATTTCTTTAAATAGACCCATATTTGTTTCTTCATTATAAATAGAAATATGAAATAAGCTTAAATACCTTTCAATGAAATGAGTTATTTCATTAGTCTTTTCATCAGAAATTAAGCATTTATCAATAGAAACTAATCTATGAGAATTTTTCTCATAAAATCCATATATAACATCATCTTCTTCATCCTTTCTAAAAGGTATCAAAACTTTATTTCTATACCCCAAATAATTATCAGCTTTTACAATTGGTTTAAATTCAAAATCTTTTAAATCTCTTAATGTAAGTTTAACTGAATTTTCTTTTATTTTTGCTTCTTCACTATATGGCATATAAAAGAAATCACAACCACCACAATATTTCGAATATGGACATTCTCCTTCTACTCTTAATGGTGATTTTTGAATAATCTTTATTATTTCAGCAAAAGCATATTTTTTATGATCAGAAATAATTTTTATTTTTAATTTTTCATTTATTAATGCACCTAAAATAAAAATAACTTTTTTATTTATATGACAAACACCATATCCATTTGAATCATAGCTTTCTACCTGTACTTCAAAAATATCATCTAACATATTATGTGTCCTCGAATAATGAAATTATATTGCTGATTATATCATGTTTTATGTTTTTTAACTATAAATATATATTTATAAATTAAATAAAATGTAAAAAGTATTTTACTTTTTTATTATCATACTTTAAAATATTGGGTATGAGAGAGTATGATAAAATGGTAGCTGGATTGGCCTACAATCCAATCGATGAAGAATTAGTAAATTTAAGAAAAAGAGCTAAAGATTTATGCTTTAAATATAATAATACTTTACCTTCACTTGAAGCTACAAAAAAAGAAATAATAAATGAATTAATACCAGATAATAAAGGTTCGTTTCACATTGAACCTTCTTTTTGGTGTGACTATGGATTAAATATTCATTTAGGAGAAAATTTCTACTCTAATCATAATTTAGTAATTTTAGATGTGGCAGATGTAATAATTGGTAACAATGTTTTATTTGGCCCTAATGTAGCAATTTATACAGCATACCATCCACTTGATGAAAAGACAAGGATAAGTGGAATTGAATATGGCAAAAAAATTGTCATTGAAGATAATGTTTGGGTTGGCGGTAATTCTATCATTCTTCCTGGTGTTACAATTAAAAAAGGGGCAATAATAGGGGCAGGGGCTGTTGTTACAAAAGATGTTAGCGAAAATACTACGGTGGTTGGTAACAAAGCTAGACCACTAATTAGGAAAACTAATAATGAAATATAACGAAACAATTACTTATTATGACGAATTAAATGATGATTTCGCTAATAAAATAAAACATGTTAAACCACTACCTAAAAGATACAAAATATATTCTAAAAATCCTTTCTTTTTATTATTCAACTTCATCATGTATTGGATAATTGTTAGACCTATTGCCTTCTTTTATATGAAATTTAGATTTCATTATAAAATAAGGAACAAAAAAATTCTTAAAAATTTAAAACATCAAGGTTATTTGATATTTGCTAATCACACCTTAATTATGGGCGATGCATTCTCCTTAAATTTAGTTGATCTTAGAAGAAGAAATTATATCGTTACTGGAGAAGAAACAAATAGTTTGAAAAAAATACTCCCTTTATTAAGGAGTCTTGGGTTACTACCAGTAACAAAAGATTTAAAAAGAAATAAAGAATTAATTGCTGCAATAAAATATATAACCAAAAAGAAAAAAAATACAGTTACTATCTTTCCAGAAGCTCATATTTGGCCTTATTATACTGATATTAGAAATTTTAGATTTGAATCATTTAAATATGCTGTGCTTCTAGATATACCAGTTGTAACATTAACAAACTGTTATTCAAAGAAAAAGCATGGTAAAAGGCCCAAAATTACCGGTTACTTAGCAGGTCCTTTTTATCCAGATAAAACCTTAAATAAAAAAGATGCAGCTATTAAATTAAGGAATGATGCTTATTCATCAATGAAAGAAAATAAAAAATATTCAAGCTATAGCTATTATAATTATGTTAGAGGAAATAAAGATGAATGAAAAACTTAAAATCCTATCATTAGGAATACTGGCAGGTCTTTCTATTTCTTTTTGTAGTGCTGCATATATTGCTTGTGCAATATACGCAAATAGAATATTGGGATCAATTTTATTTTCAATTGGTCTTTTGATTATTTGCGCTTTTGGTTTTAAATTATATACTGGTCAAATAGGAAAAGTTTTTGAAAATAAAAAAGAATTTATTTTAGATTTGTTAATAATGCTTTTTGGTAATTTCATAGGCGCAATGGGCGCAGGACTTCTTGCATCATTTACAAATGTAGAAGGAAATTATACAGATGTTGTTATGGCAGTTGGAAATTCAAAATTAATAACTGCTGGTGGTGGTTCTGTTACTTGGTATGCCTTATTGATACAATCATTGTTCTGTGGAATGTTAGTATATTTTGCAGTCGAAATATACAAATTTGGTAAAGATAATGTAACTAAAGTTTTAGGATTAATAATGGCTGTTGCAGCGTTTGTAGTAAGTGGTCACTCTCACTGTATAGCTAATATGTATTACCTTGGAGTATCTAGATTATTCATAACTAATTTTGGATGGACCTTATTATCTCTTTTAATTTCAATTATAGGAAATTCTTGTGGAGCAATATTAATAAATTTATTAATGAGATTTGCTTTTAAGAAGAGACAAACAAGTGATTCAGATTTCATTCAATAAATAAAAATGCTTTAGTCATTAAGCTTTTTAAAGTTTAACGAACTAAAGCATTTTTTTTATTTTGTTTCAACTAAATCTATTTTTCTATATTCCATAAATCCCATAAATGCTATCCACAAATAACATACAGTCTTTGGTATCATCAAAAAGCCTACCCATGAATATTTATCAGCAAGGATAACAATTGGTAAATAGAAAGCAAATGATAAAATTATCACAATCCATAATAATTTAAAACTTTTTGTTTGTCTTAAATTCATATATGCAAGTACAACTACAAGTCCACCTAATAATACAAATGGAACATTTCTAAAAATTCCCCAACCAGGTTGTGAATTATTAGTTACCCATTGATTTTGAGGGAAAGCACAAAAAGTTATTCTAGCAATAAACAATAACCATACAATTAAATCAATAGATGTTTTTCTTTGTTTATTTATTTTTTCATGAATAAACAAATATATCAAGATATAAAAGATAGTCGTCGTTATAGATGTTATTAATTCCCCTACACCTAACCATTTTGCAAGTTCAGCATTTGGATTATCTAATGAATTAGTATAAAGTCCTATTGCCCTAGGTATAAGATGAAATCCATCTCCAAATCCTAAAGTAATGCATGCTGCTCCAAAAAGAATTAGGTATTTTTTATTCTTATTTTTAATTGAAAGAAAAAATCCAACACCTATTATTAATATTAAATAAACATAATAAAAGCCTGTTTCCATTACTATTCTCATAATAATTATTCTCCTAAATAATCAAAAGACTATTAAATATTTAACTGTTATATAAAATATAAATCTTTTTTATAAATTACAAAAATATAGCTATTTGATTATAGCATATAATAAGTATGAATAGAAACATATTTTATCTAGCTAACCATCCACCATCAACTGCGATAGTAAATCCATTAACATAATCACTAGCACTTGACGCTAAAAATATGCTTGCTCCCATCAAATCATCTGGTGTGCCCCATCTTCCTTGAGGAATTCTGTCTAATATAGCTTCACTTCTTGCCTCATCACTTCTTAAAGCTTGTGTATTATTTGTTGCCATATAACCAGGAGCTATTCCATTAACATTAATACCTTTTGCTGCCCATTCGTTACATAAAGCTTTTGTAAGTCCCATAACTGCAGATTTTGAAGCCGCATAAGCTGGAACTCTAATGCCTCCTTGATAAGATAGCATTGAACAAATATTAATTATTTTTCCACCTTTATTTTTTAGAATTGCTCTTTTAGCAAATTCTTGTGATAAAAAGAAGACAACATTAAGATTAACATTTAAAACTTGTTGCCAATCTTCTTCATTTACATTGATCGCATCTTCTCTTTTAATAATTCCAGCATTATTAACTAAAATATCTGCGCCACCAAATTCTTTTATACATTCATCAAGTATTCGTTTTACTGGTTCAGTTGATGATAAATCTGCCATCACTTCAATAAATTTGCCACCTACTGCCAATACTTTTTCTTTTGTTTCTTGACAGCTTCTTCTTGCAACACCACAAACATTTGCTCCTGCTTCAGCAAAGGCTACACACATACCTTGACCAAGACCTGTATTTGCTCCTGTGACAATTGCAGTCTTTCCTTTTAACGAAAACATTTCTAACATTTTTATACCTCCATCACTATTTATCATAACATAAAAACGAAAAAAGGACTAGAAAATACTAGCCTTTTTTCATTTACATATCATATTTAGCCATTATTTCACTAGGTGTTTTTCTTAATAAATTCATAATTGGTAATATACCAAAGAATGTATTAAATACTAATAAAATAACAAATCCTAAATAAGGATATATTGTTGTAAATACATTTATATTGCTTCCTAATATACTATATAAATGCTTAACTAATAAGCCTGTTAATATCATAACAATAGTATATCCGATAAAGCTTGTAAATATTGTTGTTATTATAGTTTCAAGCAAATATTTACCTATTATCGAAGATTTCTTTATGCCAATTGACCTTAATGTACCAATTGTTTTAATATCAGAAATCATTTGGGCTCGCATTGTAAAATAAATATAAATAATAACAATACCTAATAATATAGTTGAAGCAACTATTAAAGATATTGATTTAACAAAATTCATTTTTATAGCTTGTGAAGTATAAAAATTATATGGTGTATCCATATTATAGCCTAAATCTTTAAAATAATCTTTAGTAGCTTTTACATTACTAGTTTTAAATAATAATTTATTGTAGGAATAAGTAGGATCAAATCCTCTTTTGATAATATTTTCATTATTAACATAAGATACATTATCTAAGCTTTCAAATATACCACTTATTACATAAGTAAAACCCGATAATTCTATTTTATCTCCAACAACAAATTCTTTATTAGACGCTTTTAAGTTTTTAGAAATAATAATTTCGTTATATTTTTCCGGCATTTTTCCGCTTAACAAAGCCAAATTAAATAATTCAATTGACTTGATAGTAACATTTGCAAATTCGCCATTATCAAATTTATATATTGATGCTAAAGAATACTGTTTTGGATTTAAATACAATAAATTTTCATTTCCTTCAACAACACCAGATATTTTACAAATTGATGAATAACTTGATATACTTAATGTTGTATATAATAATTCTTCATAACTAGTTAATCCATTTTCTTTTACAATCCTATCAGCAAATTTTTTATCAATAACAACATCACTATTTTCTTGTGGCATCATACCAACAATGAATTTTTTATCTTTAATAAAATCAAATCCATAAATAGCATTATATGTTAAACTTTTTATTGTTATTGAATAACTATTTATTTTTTTACTTACTGTTATAGTACTAGGTGATATACCTGAAACATTAGCTGAATAATAATCATCAATAACTCCATTTAAATAAGCACTTTCTATTGCTTGATTTACATCAGCTACGCTTTTTTGTTCTGCTTCTAATGTGTATAAATCTTTTCTATTTAATAAACTACCTGTATCAACAACTAAATTGATAGATAATCCTATAGATAAGAAACCTAAAATAGCTCCTATAATAACTAAAACAACTCTTAAAAATTTTGATCTTGGTCTTACAGATCTAAAAGATTTAAATGCTTGAGCTAGCTGATCTTTAAATCTTGTCTTTTTAGTTTTCTCATCAGTTTTATCTATAAACCAAGAAGTATCATAATCTAATTCTTCTTTAATGTTATCTATTTTCTGTTCTTCATAATGTTCATTAACTAGTTTTAAATTAGTATTTTCAATTAATTCTATTTTTACATTTGAATCAAGATAATATGTACCATTTTTATAAACTATTTTAAATTCAACATTTGAAATATCTTCATTAGAATAAATAGTAGTTTTAATATCACCATCAATAATTTTTTGTTTATAATCTTTTAAATAGATATTGTTTGAATCATTATTTATAAGACTAGATTCGCCAGTGTTTTTTCTAACATTTACTATTTTTCCATCAACAATATCTAAAATTATATCTGAATAAACTGAAGCTAGATTTTGATTATGAGTAACTAAGATAACAAGTGATTTTTCACTTATCTTCTTTAAAATATTCATAATTTCTATTGAATTATTACTATCTAAGTTACCAGTTGGCTCATCTGCTATAATTATTTTAGAATTCTTTACTAACGCTCTTGCGATAGAAACTCTTTGAAGCTGTCCACCTGAAAGCTCATTTGCAAGCTTCTTACGGAATTTATATAAACCAACTGCCCTTAAAACATAATCGCATCTTTTCTTTATTTCATCTAAATCGGTTACCCCTATTGCTTCCAACACTATCTTTAAATTATCAAAGATAGTCATATCATCAACTAAATTATAATTTTGGAATATATAGCCAATATTTTTAGCTCTATATTCATCAATTTTTGACATTTGATAATGATCAAATTTATTATCATCATAAATGATTGAGCCAGTTGCAGAATCAAGTCCACCTATAACATTTAATAATGTCGTTTTACCGCTTCCTGATTGACCTAAAATACTAACAAAACCAACATCTGGTAATTCTAATGAAATATCATTTATAACATGTATTTCGTTATTTTTACCTTTATTATAATATTTGTTCAAATTATTAATCTTAATCATCCTACTCACCTGCCTTTAGTGTTGATTTAACTGTAAATGAGAATAATTTACGATTAAACCTCTTTGCGAGTAATAGTCCTAATACTAAAATGACTAAGAAATACCAAATTGTAATAAATGGAGAAATATGTTTAAACATATTAAAGAAATTATTATTTACTGTTTTGCCTAATATAAAGAATAAGAAATAAACAAAAATAGCTGAAAATATAACTTGAGACATTATTTCATATCTAACTACTTTATTCATGTCTTTTTTAGTAACGCCTAATGTTCTAAAAATAGCATATCCGGCCTTTTTAGATGCATAGACTCTTGAAATTATCATATAGGTAATAAAATAAATTAATACCATCGCCCCAGTCGCAAAAAATATAATGACATAGGTAATAAAATTAAAGAAAAATCTAGCAATAGGAATAGTTTCATCAGCACTATCTTGTGGGTCATATGCATTTAGATTGTTGCTTGAAATTCTTCTATTTAATACATATTTATCACCATAAACAGATGCCTCATATATATTTTCATCTATTAAATCTAAGAAATCTGAACCAATTATAAAATAATTAGTTTGAGGTGCATACTCTGGATCATTACCATCAGTAACAATTCTTGGTAATTTAGTATGATCAATCAATAAATATTTAGAATATATTAAATCATAATCAACAAATAAATTATTATCCTCAACAACAATTTTTGTTGTTTGATTATCATCAATTTTTATTGTTAAGAATTTTGAGTCTTTATATATATTTAAATGTGTTTGAAAATATCTTTTTCTAAATTCTTTTTCAAATTTTTTTGAACCTGTAAATAATTGTACATCACGATATGTATTAATTGATGCATCAACACAAATCCCAACTACTTTAAAATATTTACCATTTAATAATACATATTTATCTAATATATTTTTTTGTGATGTTGTTGTTAATAAAACAATTTCATCTTCGTTTTGAGGCATTTTACCATAACTTAATTTATAATCTTTCGGATATGCTTCATATGATGCAGAAATAGATGTTGAAAAAACACTATCTATAGTTTCTGAATAAGTTAGATTTAAAACCTCATTTTCATAAAAGGCATTAATTGTATATTTATCACTTATATCCTTTATTTTATCTAATGGAATTATACCGTTTCTCTTATCTGATACAATTAATTTGTTATCCCCTAAATACACCATATTATTGTTGTTATATAATTCATTTGAATTAGCCGAACCAATATATTGAAATAACAATAAGGCAATAAATGAAATAAAGATAAAAACAATTGAAGTAAATATAGTTTTTCTTGGTGTTGAAATTAAATTGTTTTTAGCTATTTTAGCATCAATCTTTCTTTTCATTGGCACATAATCTAAATCTAATTCAACATTTTCTTCTTCACCTTTAAAATCAGTTAAATAAAAATCTTCAATTATTCTACCATCATGTAATTTAATTTTTCTTGTTACAATATCTTTTATTTCATCAAAATTATGAGAAACAATTAAAACTAATTTATCTTCACTTACTTCTTTTATTAATTTTATTATTTCTTTTGATGTCTCGCTATCAAGATTACCTGTTGGTTCATCACAAGCTAAAATTTCAGAATCAGATGCTAAAGCTCTAGCAATAACACATCTTTGTTTTTCGCCACCAGAAAGCTCAACACCACGATGGTTAGATCTATCTTTTAAACCAACTTTTTCAATTAAAGAAAGTGCTTTTTGCTTAGCTTGATTTTTTTCCATTCCATTTATTATCATTGGTAACATTACATTTTCTAAAACTGTATATGAATCAATAATATTATAATTTTGAAAAATAAAACCAATTTTATTTTTTCTAAATTGTTCCATATCATTGATGTTAAAATATGATGTTTCATTACCTTTATAATAAATTTCGCCCTCATCAAAATCATCAATTTTAGTTATAACATTTAAAAGGGTGGATTTACCACTACCAGATTCGCCTGTTATAGCAACAATCTCACCCTTATTTAATGTCAAATTAATATTTTCAAGCCCCTTAGTAGCGATAGACGAATTTTTGTAATACTTACTTAATTTTTCTATACGTATCATAATAATGCTCCGTTTTTTATTTTAATGGTTTTATTACTTCTAATCCACCCATATAAATTCTTAATGGTTCTGGTACTTTAATAGAACCATCTTCTTGATAATTATTTTCAATTAAAGCTATCAAACCTCTAGGTGATGCTAAAACTGTATTATTTAAAGTATGAACTAAAGATGTTGAACCATTACCCTTGCTTCTGATTTGTAATCTACGTGCTTGAGCATCTCCTAAAGTTGAACAAGAGCCAACCTCAAAATATTTTTGTTGTCTTGGGCTCCATGCTTCTACATCACAAGATTTAACTTTCAAATCAGCTAAATCTCCACTACAACATTCTAATGTTCTAACAGGAATATCAAGGCTTCTAAAGAATTCTACTGTAAAGCCCCACATCTTGTTATACCAATCCATTGAATCTTCTGGTTTACAAATTACTATCATTTCTTCTTTTTCGAATTGATGAACACGATAAATACCACGTTCTTCTATACCATGAGCTCCAACTTCTTTTCTAAAACATGGAGAATAAGAAGTTAAGGTGATAGGTAATTCATTTTCTTTAATGATTTGGCCTTTAAATCTACCAATCATTGAATGTTCTGATGTACCAATTAAATATAAATCTTCACCTTCAATTTTATACATCATATTTTCCATTTCAGCAAAGCTCATAACACCATTTACTACATCAGATCTAATCATAAATGGAGGAATACAATAAGTGAATCCTTTTTTGATCATAAAATCTCTTGCATAAGCTAACATTGCTGAATGAAGTTGAGCAATTGGACCACACAAGAAATAAAAACCATTACCTGAGGTTCTGCCTGATGCTTCTTTATCTAAACCATTAAATTTAGCAATAATATCTGCGTGATATGGTATTTCATATTTTGGTACAACTGGTTCACCAAATTTTTCATTTTCAACATTAAATGTATCATTTTCACCAATTGGTACAGATTTATCAATAATATTTGGAATTACTAACATTCTTTTATTTAATTCAATTTCCAATTCTGCAATTTCTGGTTCAATTTCTTGAATTCTTGCATTACCATCACTTACTTGTTTTTTTACTTTTTCAGCGTCATCTTTCTTGCCTTCACGCATAAGTAAGCCTATTTGTCTTGATAATTCATTTCTTGAAGCTCTTAAATTTTCTGCTTCTACTCTTAATGTTCTAATTTTCTTATCAATTTCAATTACTTCATCAACCAATTTTTCTTTTTCGAATTGAAATTTCTTTTTAATATTTTCTTTTACTAATTCTGGATTTTCTCTTACAAATTTAATATCTAGCATATTTTTTCTCCTTTATTATATTAATTTTATTTCAATAGCTAAAGCACCATATTTTTCTATTTTTTCTTTTTTTATAAGAATAAATGGAATATTATCAAAAAGATATCTCATTTTATCCTCCTATAAAATAAAAAAATCCTTATAAACATAAGGACGAATTTCTCGCGGTGCCACCTTATTTCTGGTTTTAAACCAGCACTCTTAAAAGTACCTATCAGGGGTAGATTCACAAAAGCTCCATATAGTTTTTCACCAACCAACTACTCTCTTAAATTTCATCTATTTGTTACTATGTCCCATCAACTAGGTTATGCATAAAAATTATAGCACTAAATAATTATATTTGCCACATTTATTTTCTTTTTATACATTTACTAAAATGGAATTTTTAAGTAAGCGCTTTACATCTTGTTAATTTTATTAAATATGTTATCCTTAATATTAAATCAAAGTAGAGGTTTTTTATGAAAATTAAAATTGATGAAGTATTATCTGATGGTCATGTTTTTGGAAAAGCTAAAATTTTTAAATTTTCTAAGAAAAAAAACATATTGAAGGATACAACTGAAGAATTTGAAAAATTTAATAAAGCAAGAAATCTAGCCTTAGAAACATTATATAAGATGAAGGAAAAAGAACCTTCTTTTGATGAATATCTAATTGCCCATGAATTTATGATAAAAGATCCTATGCTTGAAAAACGTGTTTTTTATTTAATAAATTCAGAAAGCTTTTGTGCTGAAGATGCAGTCAAAAAAGCAATGAATGAAATTATGGCTAATCTTTTAAGCTCTAATTCAAGCTATCTTAAAGAACGAGCTTCTGATATTTTAGATGTAACAAACCTCATTATTAATAGTATGAATCCTAAAAAGGAATATAAAGGTAAAAATAAATATATAGCTATAGTAGATGAATTATTACCTTCTTTTTTAGTTAATAATCATGAAAATCTATTAGGTGTAATTGCTAAAAAAGGTGGATTTACTTCCCACTCTTCTATTATCGCAAGAATTTGGGATATTCCTTTTGTTTTAAGTAAAGCAACTATAAAAAATAATGATTCAATTATCATCGATACAAGAAGAGATTTTATCACAATTAATCCTGATGAAAAAGAAATAGAAAAAGCTTTAAAAGAAATAAAGCAGGTAGAAAATTTTGATAAGATTGCTGTAAAACATTATGGATTTAATTTTTTAGCGAATGTAGCCACTAATAGAGATATTAAAAAAGCTATTGATTATAATTTTGATGGAATAGGCTTATTTAGAACCGAATTAATTTTCTTAAATACTGATAGACCTTATACTTTATTAGAGCATTATGAAATGTATTCTTCAGCAGTTAAGGCAGCCAAAGGCCAAAATGTGGTTTTTAGAACCTTTGATGCTAAAGAAGATAAGATAATTCCATATTTAAAAATAGGCAGAAATACGGTTGATACTTATAATAAAAATAAAGATATTTTTGAAAATCAAATAAAAGCTCTTTTAGCCGCTAACAAAACAAATAAAGTTAAAATAATGTTTCCTATGATTGAATCAAAAGATGAGTTTGATTATTTAAAAAATTGGGTATTAAAAATAGCTAATGAAAACAATTTTAACATTCCAAAAATTGGAATGATGCTTGAAACAAAAAAAGCATTAAAATATATCAATACTTTTGAAGATGTTGATTTCATATCAATAGGTACAAATGATTTAACTAAAGAATTATATAATATCGATAGAAATAATGATACTGAATATAATAGTTATATTGATGATTTAATCAAAGAGCTTAAAAAAGTGGTAAGATTTACAGAAGAAAAAAATATCTTTTTATCAGTTTGTGGAGAACTTGCAGGTATTAAGGAAGCTGCATTAAAATTTTATGAACTAGGTATTAGAAATTTATCTGTTTCACCAGTTTCTATTAAAGCATTAAATTCAGCATATTCTGAATTTATTGATCAAAAAAGAAAATTATATATTGTTGGAGATTCAACATTATCTAGTTTCAATGATACAGCATATTTATATCCAAGATATGGTTATGGTCAATTTTTCGAAAAATATTTAGATGAAAGAATTGAAGTTATTAATCTAGCTTTATCAGGAAGAAGCGCTAAAAGTTATTTAAAAGAAGAAAATTACAAATATTTATTTGATAATCTAAGGCCTAATGATTTTTTATTTGTAGCATTTGGACATAATGATCAAAAAGATGATGATCCATACCGTTTTGCATCTGCCATAAAACCAATTGAAGATGAATCTTCATTTAGTTATTATTTGACAAATTATTACATCAAAAAAGCTAAACAAATAGGTGCCATAATCATATTAGCATCTCCAATATCTAGGTTATCAAAAGAAGAAAAATATAGGGGAGCAATCATTCATAATACTAAAAATGGAAATTATAAGGATGGCTTACTTTATACTGCTAAGGTAAACAATGTTATTGGTGTTGATATGACAACACTAACAAAAAATGTTTATCAAAAAATAACATATAAAAATGCTATTTATCATCATGCAATAATCAATGCTAAAGATGAAAAACTAAATCCAGAAATATCTACTGTTGATAATACCCATCTTAATAAATATGGGGCAGATTATACTGCATATTTATTATTTCAAGCATTACTTAAAACCACATCTGAATTAAAGAATTATATTTTAAAAGATATAAAAGAACCTCAAATAAGTGAGCTTGAAATCAATCCATTATATAAATTTAATAAATATAATGCGCCAAAATTAAAAACATATAAGCCTAAAAACTTATATGCAGATAATAATTATTTTGGAACATATTTTGGTTCATTAAACAAAAATGATGATCCTAATGATTTTATCGTAAAAAAAGAAAATGATGATTTTATTGTCGGCACTTATAAAAAAATGGGGAAAGTCAGTGCATTTTCAACAACTATTGCATATTTATTTACCCAAATTCCACTTAACAAAAATGCTAAAGCTTGTGCAACAATTAAGATATTAAATGTTCAAAAAGTAAAACAAGCAGCCTTTGGCTTAATGATTAGAGATGATTGTTATATTGATCAAAAAGAATCAACAAAACAAATTAATTCTAATTTTATATCTGCTGGAATGATTACAACAGAAAATACATCAAAGATATTTTATTATGAAAAAGATTCAGATTTAATTATTGAAAAAAATGAAATTAACAAAATATATGAACATGGTGAAATAATAAAAGCTGAAATTTTAAGATTAGGGCAAAGAATAACATTAAAATTAATTTATGATAATAAAACATATGAAAAGCATTATTTTGATTATGATTTAAAAATAATTGATAATAAATATTATTATTTAGGATTATTTGCCACAAACGGCACTGTTATTTCATCTAATGATTTTAAAATAGAAATATTAAATGATGCCATTGAAGCATAAATTTATGCAAAAAAATCTAGAACCAATTTTAAAGTTCTAGATTTTTCTTTTATTATTTATTTAAGATACCTTCAAGTAATTTAGTTTCATCTTTCAATTCATCACTTACTGGTTTTCCAAAATAATATGCTGCCATTAAACCAGGGCCTACATTAATACCACATGATGGATAAACTGTATTGATGATAATTTCTTTTGGATGGAATTCATCTTCAATCATCTTCTTAAATTCTAATGTTTTTTCTTTTCTATTAGTTTCAGCCATTAAAATAATTTGATCTTGTGGATTAACTATTGTTTGTTTCATATATTCTATAATGGCTTTAAATGCTTTCTTTTCGCCTTTTGCCTTACCTAATACAGTAACTAAACCATCTTTAGAAAAATCCGCAAGTGGTTTTACGCCAATTAATTGACCAAAGAACGCTTGAGAAGATGATATTCTTCCTTTTGAAGCAACAAATGACAAATCATCTAACCATCCCATTTGGTGAATTTTATCTCTATTATCTTCTAACCATTTGGCTGTTTCTTCAATATTCATACCTTCACTTCTTCTTTGAGAAGCTTCTATTGCTAATAAGCCAAAGCCATTTGAATATTTTCTTGAATCTACACAAATAATTTTACCATCTTTAAATTCTTCTAATGCTAAATCTCTACCCATTTTAGCAAAATCATATGTACCAGATAATTTTGATGAAATTGAAATTGAAAGTACATCAAAACCTGCTTTTAAATATTTTAAATAAGCATTTTTATATTCTTCTGGTGAAGCTGGAGCTGTTGTATATTCTTTACCATGTTTTTTTAATGAATTATAAAAATCTACTTCATTTGAAAAATCCCAATCAAGAATACCATCTTTTTCAATTCCACCAGGAATAGTAATGTGAGCTTTTAAATATTCAATATCAAATCTTTCTCTTAAATCAGGTGATAAATCTGAATTTACATCAACTAAAATCTTAAATTGTTTCATTTTAATACCTCTTTAATTTCGAATGATATTATATAATTTTATATATCAAAATTCAAGAAGAACTATGGTAAATAAAAATAAAGAAAACGCTCAACAAAAGTTTCTCCTTGAATTTTTTATAATTATAAATTATAATACTGCTTGCTTAAGGGACTTATTTAAATAAGCCTAAAAAGAAAGGAAATAAAAATGAATAATAACAGAAAAAAAATTCAAATGTTAGTAGGCATCGCCTTACTATCAGCACTTGTAATTGTTTTTCAGGTCATAGGTAACCATGTGGTTATTGGCACTGTAAACATTACACTTGCACTAATACCAATCGCAGTAGGGGCAATACTTTATGGTCCACTAGCTGGTGGTTTTCTTGGTTTAGTAATGGGAGCAATTGTTATTGCTGCACCTGGTACTATTGCTACGTTTATGCCTGTAAATCCGTGGGGTACAATTTTAATTTGTTTAACAAAAACAGGACTTGCTGGTTTAGTTGCAGGATTTATATTTAAGGGATTTGCAAAATTAGCTCAAAAATATGAAGATAAAAAGATGATATTCTTTACTGTTGGCATTATTGCTGCAACTTTAATTATACCTATAATTAATACAGGAGAATTCATTATTGGAGCTTCTATTTTGTTTAGATCAATTTTTGGAGCTGAAGATAGTTTTTCAGATGCATTCCCTAAAGTTGTTGCGGCAGTTCTTACAACAAATTTCGTAATAGAATTTGCAATTTCTGCAGTATTATCTCCTGCAATTGTATATGTAATTAAAGTTATTACTAAAACTACAGATTTAGGTTTTTCTCAAGATTTTTCTTATTTTAATTCAAAACAAATTGCTACAGAGGCATAATTTATGATTTTGTTAATAGATGTGGGTAATTCAAATATTGTTTTTGCATTAGCTAATGAAGACATAATTGAAACTTATCGCTACAAAACAATTAAAAATAAAACTGAAGATGAACTATATTTGTTATATAAGCCAATGTTTGATTTATACAAAATTGAGGATGTAATTATATCGAGTGTAGTTCCAAAATTAACTAGTTCTTTTGTTAAGATGTTTTTTAAATATTATGGCATAAAAATTAAAATTTTAGGTCCAGGTTTAAAAAGCGGAATTTCATTAAAGGTAGATGACCCTAAAACAGTTGGTGCAGATTTAATTTGTGACTGTGCTGGCGCAATGAAATATGAAAAAGAAGCTATAATTGTTGATTTAGGTACTGCAACAAAATATATTTATTGCAAAAATAATGTGTTTTATGGTTGCGCAATTGCACCTGGTGTATCAGTTAGTTTAAATGCTTTAGTAAGCAATGCTGATTTACTTCATTCTATTGAATTTCAAGCACCAAAAAAAGTTCTTGGTACAAATACTACAACATCAATGTTATCTGGTATAATAATTTCTTCAGCTTCTGCAGTTGATGGAATGATTGATAGAATCAAAGAAGAAATAAAAAATAACGATGTTAAAGTTTTTGCAACTGGAGGCTTATCATCAGTAATCATTCCAGCAGCTAAAAACCAAATAACATGTATACCAAATTTAACATTAATTGGATTATTAGAAATATATAAAAGGAATATCTAAAATGATTGCTTTCATTATTATTTGTTCTTCTATTATCCTAATTCTTCTAATTATATTATTTGTTGCAAAATTAGTTCATAATCAATTATTTAGTAAAAGATGTGAACAAAATGAAGATATTGCAGGATTTACAAAAGAAGATTTTGATTTTGAATACAAAAAAATAGATTTCATTCATAAAAAGAAAACTTTAAGAGGTTTTCTTTTTTCGAAAGAAATCAAATATCCAAATAAGCTTATTATCTTTTGCCATGGAATGTATTCTACACATGAAAATTATATTCAAGAAATAGCCTCATTAGTTAATCTAGGTTATCTTGTATTAGGATTTGATTATTATGGTGTAGGAATATCTGATGGTAAAAATACATTAGGTATTGGTAATTCTTTATCTTCACTAAATTCTTTAATGAATTATATAAAAAATGATAAAGAATTATCTTTAAAAGATATTTATGTTATTGGACATTCTTGGGGTGGTTATGCCACAACAAATATTGTTAAATATCATAAAGAAATTAAAGGTATTATTGGTATAAGCCCATTAATATCATTAAAATTAATAATATTAAATAATACTAAAGGTTTATCTAGAATAATATTACCATTTTATATGTTAATTGATATATTTAATTGTGGTAAATATAGTATTGCAAATGGATTAAAATCATTAAGAGATTATAATGGTAAAATAATGTTAATTCAGTCAAAAGATGACCCAGTAATAAAATATGATTATTCAGTTGGATTAATTAAAGAAAAACTAAAAAATAAGAATATTAAATATTTAATTTTTAATAATAGGTTACATAATCCAACTTATACAGATAATGCAATAAATGTTATGAGAAAATATTCTAATGATATTATTAATTTAAAAGGTAAAGAATTAAAAGAATATAATCGTTCTTTTAATTTTAAAGAAATGGGCGAAATAGATACATCAGTTTATGATGCAATTATGGGGTTTATCAATGAATAAAATAAGATATCACCATTTATTATGTATGAACTATTTTAAAGGATATGGTTATAGTGAAGAATTCACTAAAAATATGTATAAAATAATTGATAATTTGAAAAAAGAAAATAAATTAAAATTAACACTAAAAGATGATGATATTTGTGCTAGCTGTCCTAATCTAATAAATGGTGTTTGTGTTGATCAAATAAAGGTGTTAAAATATGATCAAAAAGTTAAAGATTTAATTGACATTGAAGAAAACATCGAATTAGAATATGATAAAATAAATGGCTTTGTTATCCAAAATATTTTACCAATAAGAGAAAATATTTGTGAGGATTGCAAATGGAAAGATTTGTGCAAAAATAATTAATAAATGGCTTTGATATTCAAAGCCATTTTCTTTTTATTAAAACATATTTTCTATTTGTATTTTATCTAAATTTTCACCAATAATAATTATTACTTTTTGTCCTTCTTTTATTGGCTTTATTGTTTCATCTTTTTGAGTAATATTTATTTCAAACCAATTATTATTTTCTAAAACAAACCCTTTTATTCTTATTACATTTCCATATTTATTACTAAATAATATATCTTTTTTCATTCTTATTTCAGCAATACTAATATCTTTATCCAACAAATAAATTGAATCAAAATTCATATCATCTTTAGTTCTTATTTTAATATAATCATATTGCTTATATGATGAATCACTTATTTTATCAAAATCTAATTCATCACTATAAATTACATCTTCTTTTGTAAATTTTCTAATACACCCAAATTCTTTTAAACAATTGTTAATATAATCTAAATCTACTTTTTCTTTATTTTTTCTTTTAGAAATTATTAATTTACCACAAATAGATGCTTCACTTGTTAAAATGTATTTAGATTCATATGATAAGTCTTTTGTGTTTATATCATATATACAAAATATGTTTCCTATTTCATACATATCTTCTATCATATCTTCTCTTAATACATCAAAGAATTCATCAGTATCATATATACCAGATGGTTCAACAATAACTCTAGTGTAGCCTCTCATTGCCATTGATATCAGTTTTGTTTTAAACCTTCTTATATGACAATCATAATCACATCCGCCAGCAATCATTTCTCTATCACAATCAAGCTCATCAATAAGCATCATATCAACATTGACAGCACCAAAATCATTTTCAAGAATGCATATTTTTTCACCTTGTGATATTAAATATTTTGCATATTTAATTAAGAAAGTTGTTTTACCAGAGCCTAAAAATCCAGTAATCAAATCTATTTTTACCATAATAACCTCGTTAAGTCTTATATAATATATCATATTTATATAATTTTTGTATTAAAATAATATAAATTATTATATAATTATTAGCAAATGGTGACTTATGAAATTAGTAACATATCAAAAAAAAGAAGCATATGAAAAATTAATAAATACAGGTTCATTAAAAATAACAAAAAATGAAAGAAACCTCATTCTGCCTTACAATTTTAAAAATGATCAAATAAAAGATGCATATGATTTTATTGTTGAAAATATGAAAAATATAAAAGGCCGTGATGATGATATTATTTATCCAATATGGGCCTGGTATCGCTTTGAGGGAGAAAAATTATCTCCTAAATATAATGATATTAATTATAACGGAAAATACAAAATTACAATTGAAGTAGATAAATCTAGAGTTTTACTGTCTGATTTTGATAAATTTGCAAGTATTCTTAATAATCCTTATTTAGCAAAACATCGAATCAATGAATGGTATTACAATAAGCATTATAAAAAATATAATGATGAAGATTTAAAAAAAACATGGAATTTTATTTTTAAAACATTTCATTTATTTAATGGATATTCTTATTTTTCATTTAAGAAAAGAAGTATTCAAGCTACTTTATGGAAAATAAATAAAGAAGATATTATAGATGTAAAATTTATAGAAAATGAGGACTTAAAAAATGCTTGAAATAAATCACTTAACAAAAACCTATAAGGGATCTAATGTTAAAGCTATAGATGATATAAATATCACAATTGAAGAAGGAGATATTTATGGCTTTATTGGGCCAAATGGTTCAGGTAAATCAACAACTATAAAATGTATTACAGGAATTCATAATTATGAAGCTGGAGAAATAATTTTTAATGGGCAAAATATAAAAAAAGATCCAATAAAAACAAAATCACAAATTGCATATATACCTGATAATCCTGATTTATATGAACACTTATCAGGCATACAATATATCGATTTTGTAGCAAATATATATAATGTTGGTTCAGCAAAAAATGAACTTATACATAAATATGCAACATTATTTAATATTGAAAAAGATTTAGCTTCTTCTATTAAAACATATTCTCATGGTATGAAACAAAAAGTAGCAATAATCGCAGCTTTAGTACATTCTCCAAAATTATTAATTTTAGATGAGCCCTTTGTTGGTTTAGATCCTAAAGCAACTCATGATTTAAAACAAGTAATGAAAGAATTATGCACACAAGGTTGTATGATTTTCTTTTCATCACATGTGTTAGAAGTTGTTGAAAAATTTTGTAATAAAATTGCGATAATTAAAAATGGTAAAATTATTGCATCAGGTCTTACTGAAGAAGTTAAAGGAAATGAATCATTAGAAGATAAATTTATGGAGTTATTTGAAGATGAAAAATAATATTCTTTTATTAACTAAAATAAATTTTTTAGCTACTTTCGATTTATCAAATTCCAGAAAACAAAAAGCTAAAGTTACATCTTTATTTGTTTATATTGGATTTATCTTTTTAATTGGGCTTTCTATAGGGACATTTATGTCTATAACATTCAATAATACATTTAAAGAAACTGGTTTAAATTATATTCATTCAACATTATATCTTGCAGGTTTAGTAAGTATTTTAAATTATACTACTACCATTATGGCAATTAAAAATGTATATGCAGGAAAAGATTATGAATTATTAAAAAGTATGCCACTTAGAAGAAGCGAAATTGTATCATCAAAAATCATTAGCTTGTATTTTGTAGAATGCTTATATGCATTAATGTTTTTGTTGCCAAATGGCGTTGTAAACCTAATTTTTTCGCAAGATGTTAGTTATCTATTATTTAATTTTGTATTAATAATATTAGTTCCAATGCTTCCTATAATGTTTTCAACAATTGTTGCAACAGTTATTGCGATAATTTCAGATAGATATAAATTTGGTAATATTATTTCTATCTTTTTATATTTAATTGCATATGCTGCAATCTTTGTTTTATCATTTTTAACAGGTCGTGCTAATGCTTCAAATATAACAAATCTTTCAGCAATTATGTGGGCTAATCCAGTTTTATATTTTATCAGATTGGCATTTGAAAATAATATGTTATTTATGCTAATTTTTGTTGGTATAAATATATTAATATTAATAATCACTGTTCTTGTTTTAGCTTTAGCATATGATTATATTCATATGTTAATTAATTCAATGAAAAATAATGCATTATATAAAAGAAAAGAATTAAATAATAAAACTGAATTCAAAACATTATATATCTCAGAAATAAGAAAAATTACAAAATCTAAATTATATTTTTTAAATAGTTTTATCGGTGGACTTCTTGCAATATTCATGTCAATAATGTTTATATATACAACAAATTCACTTAAAGAAACTGAATATGCTCATTACATTAATGATTATTTTTATATTGCCAGTGTTGCAGTAATGTTTTCAATTGGATTAAATGTACCTGCAAGCTTTTTAATTTCTGCTGAAGGAAAGAATTTTTGGATGATTAAATCATATCCAATAAATTATAAAAAATTTCTTAATGCAAAATTATTAACTTCTATAACATTTACATTACCTTTTACTATAATATCTTGTATCATTTTATCCATTTTCATTAGGACCTCTCTTTATAATTTAATTATGTTTTTCCTAATATCTATAATATATACCTTATTTGTTAATGTATTAGCATTAAGATTAAATTTAGCTTTCCCAAAATTTAAGTGGATAAATGAATCTGAGATTGTAAAAAATTCAGCATCAATTATTGCTTCAACATTCATTGATATTGGAATAATAGTCATAATTTCAGGTATGTTAGTTGGCTTTAGTTTTATTAATCCTATTTTAGCAACAACTATATCTTTAAGTTCTATCTTATTCCTATTATTGTTTTTCTATTTTAAGACCATTACTAAAGCAAATTATATTATTGAAAATTACGAAAATTTATAAAAATCTATAATTAATTTTATAAAATTCGACTTAAATATTCAGTCGAATTTTATTTTTTTTCTTATTTTGGAATAAAGTGATTATAGTTTAAGTATTGAAAAAAAATGTTGTTTTTTTTATAATGATTTATATGTTTTAAATATGATTTAAGAACAAGGGGTGTTGTAATGTTTAAATTACTCTTTAAAAACATGAGCGCAAAAGATTGGATATCAGTCGTTGCTATCTTTCTTTTAACACTAGCTCAAGTCTTTTTCATGATGCAAATTGTAGCTTACATCAGTTTGCTTACTAGTGCTGTTCAAGCAAGTAGAGAAAAAGGCGTAGCTGAAATTTGGTGGTATGGTCTTTATATGATCATTTGTGCTATTTTAATGGCAGCAGTTGATGTAACAATTAAATTTGTAGCTAGTGCTACTGCAAGCCGAACTGTTACAAATTTAAGATTGAAAATGTATGAGAGAGTCAATGAATTTGCTATCGCAGATTTTGCTACATTCTCAACTGAATCATTAATCACAAGAACGACAAACGATATGCAAAATGTTCATCTTGCATGGTTAACTTTCTTAAAAACTGCTTTTATTGCTCCTGTTACAATGGTTTGGTCAGTTATCTTATTATTACAAAACGCCAATGCTTCACTAACAATAGTTACTGCTATTTGGTTAGTCATTTTAATTTCTGCAGTTGTAATATTATTATTAATGGTAACACCAAAATATAAAATTGTTCAAAAACTAACTGATGCATTAAATGTGGCATCAAGAGAAAATCTTACAGGTGTAAGAGTAGTTAGAGCATTTAATGCTGAATCTTACCAAGAAGAAAAATTTGAAAAAGTTAATGTAGAATTTACTAAAGTTCAAATTTTTACAGGTAGAGCATTAGCTGTATTTACACCAATTGTAATGATGGTTATGATGGGCCTTTCATTATCTATATTATGGGCAAGTGCGTTTGTTATTAACGGTTTAAATTTTGATGCAGCAAATGCTACTTTCGCAACTACAAATTCATTTGTTATGCTTGCAAGTCAAATAGTTATGTCATTTGTACTTCTTGTAACTTTAATAGTTATTTGGCCAAGAGCTTCTGTAAGTGCTAGACGTATTGAAGAAGTTATAACTCATGAAGTATCTGTTTTAGATACTGATAATCCAAAAGAATTTAAAGAAACAGGTACAATCGAATTTAGAAATGTAGGTTATGCTTATCCAGGCTCTGAAAAAGAAGCTGTCTCTAATATTTCTTTTAAAGTTAAGCAAGGTGAAACAATTGCCTTCATCGGTGCTACTGGTAGTGGTAAAACAACTATAATCAATTTAATTCCTCGTATGGCAGATTGTACAAGTGGTGAGGTATTAGTTGATGGAGTTAATGTTAAAGATGTTCTTCAAAAAGATTTAAGAAATCGTATTGGATATACACCACAAAGAGGATTCTTATTTAAAGGTGATATTAAAGGTAATATAGCATTTAAAAATAAAGAAATGACACTTGATGAAATCAGATGGGCAGCTGAAATTGCCGATGCTGATGGCTTTGTTATGAAGAAAAGAAATGGTTATGATTCAGAAGTAGCTCAGGGCGGATCTAATTTCTCTGGTGGTCAAAAACAAAGATTATGTATTGCAAGATCTTTGGCAACAAAACCAGAAATATTAATTTTCGACGATTCATTTTCTGCGTTAGATTATAAAACAGATAAAACAGTTAGAGGTCGTATTGCTGAAAAGCTTCCTAATACTACAAGAGTTATCATTGCCCAACGTGTTGGTACTATTATGGATGCTGACCAAATTGTTGTATTAGATCAAGGCAAGATGGTTGGCATCGGTAAACATTATGATCTTGTTAGAAATTGTCCTGTTTACCAAGAAATTGCTTTATCACAACTTAGCAAGGAGGAATTAGGACTATGAGTAATAACGTAAAAACAGTTAAAAAAGGCCAAAATAAACTAGGTAGTCTAGTTAAAGCTTTTAAGAAATATTATGTTCCTTTTGTAATTTCTATTCTTCTACTTGTTACTTCTGTTATATTTACAATTTTAACACCTGGTACAATTAGAAATTTAACAAATACAATTTCTCCAGTTGATAAAGTAGCAGGTGCTGATGGTAATTTCCATGTTAATTTTGATGAAGTTACACATTATGCAGTTTTACTTGTTATTTATATTTTAGTATCTTTTATCACTGGCTTTATTTCAGGATTTATATTAAATACTATAATCCAAAAATTCTCAAAAGATTTAAGAAGACAAATTTCAATTAAGATTAATAATATGCCTCTTAATTATTTTGATACAACACAAACAGGTGATATTTTATCAGTAATCACAAACGATGTTGATACATTAAGTACATCACTTCAAAATTCTGTTAGCTTATTAGTTAATTCTGGTGTTATGTTAATTGGTGTATTAATCGCGATGTTTATGGCATGCTGGCAAATGGCACTTGTTGTTATATGTTCCCTTCCTATTATGCTAATTATCATCGCATTAACATTCAAATATGCATTACCATTATTTGATAAGAATCAAAAAGTGTTAGGTGATGTTAATGCTACAGTTGAAGAAAATTATTCTGGACAATTAGTTATAAAAGCATTTAATGCTGAAGATCAAAAAATTGAAGAATTCAAAAACAAAAATAGTGTATTTGGAAATATCTTATATAAATCTCAAGCTATTGGTGGATTAATTGAACCAGCAATGTCATTTGTTTCTTATTTAACTTATGCTGCAGTTTTAATAGTTGCAGGCCTACTTTATGCAAACAAGAGTATCAATGAGATTGGTATAATAACAGGCTTTATTGTTTATGTATCTTTATTCCAAGAACCTCTAGCTCAAATAGGTCAAGCAAGTTCTACTATCCAACTTGGCAATGCTGCATGCAATAGAGTATTTAACTTCCTTGAACTTGAAGAACTTGAAAAAGAAGGCGAAAAGAAACAGCTTCTTGATCATAAAAACATTCGTGGAGAAGTTGAATTTAAAGATGTATGTTTTGGATATGATCCTAAAAAACTTACAATTAAAAATTTCTCAGGTAAAATCAAACCTGGTATGAAAGTTGCTATCATTGGTCCTACTGGTGCTGGTAAAACTACATTAGTGAATTTATTAATGCGTTTTTATGAGATTACAAGTGGTGATATCTTAGTTGATGGTGTTTCAATTAAAGATATGTCTAGACAAGAACTTAGAGATATCTTTGGTATGATTCTTCAAGAAACTTGGGTTATTAATGGAACTTTAAGAGAAAACATTGTTTATAATTTAAAAGATGTTGACGAAAATAGACTTAAAGAAATTTTAGAAGAAACAAATTTAAGTCATTATGTTGCAACACTTCCTAATGGGCTTGATACAGAAATTCAAAAAGAAAGTGCACTATCTGCTGGTCAAAAACAACTTGTTACTATCGCAAGAGCTATGACAGAAAATGCACCAATGTTAATTTTAGATGAAGCTACAAGCAATGTAGACACAAGAACTGAAATATTAATCCAAAAAGCAATGGATTCACTTACAAGCGGTAGAACAAGCTTTGTTATCGCTCATAGACTTTCTACAATTAAAAATGCTGATTTCATATTTGTTATGAAAGAAGGTAACATTGTTGAAACTGGTACTCATGATTCATTAATGAAACTTGGTGGATTATATAGTGAAATCTATAATTCTCAATTTAATGAAAACAAGGAAACTCCAAAACAAAATGTAGGTGCTTAAATTTTAAATTAAGCCTGCTAGAAGCATTCTTGCTTGAATTAGCAGGCTTTTATTTTTTCATCTTTTTTTTCATCTAATCTTATGAGATAATATAAAAGTGGTGATTTATTTTGAAAATAATAATTAAAATAAGTAATAAAAATCTAAAACCAAAATTAATATTAGAAGATAATGATTTTAAATATCTTGGCTATATAAATTTATTAGAAAAAGAAAATATTTTAGATTTAGATATCAATATAATTAAATATGTTTATATCAAATATAAAAATAAAAAAACTGAAAGAATAATATTATCTAATAATTTAGAAATATTAGATTTTTATTATAATACAAAAAGAAAAACATATGATGTTTCTATTTCTACAAATAAAAAATTTGGTAAAATAATAAAAGAAATATCAACTGATGAATGTTTTAATTATCGTAAAAATAAAATAATTAATATTTATTATTCTAATAATTTTAAAAATGAAAATGTACATATTATTTTCTTTTTTGATGTTCAAAATGTTTTTAATTTAAGAAACGTTGGGCCATATACGAAGAAAAACGATCCATATAAAGGTTGGCAAGTTGAAGTACCTATTGAAATATCAGGAAAAAATTTTATCATCTTAGGTATAGAAAATGCTGATTATTTACGTGAAACTGAATTATCAATGGATACAGAAATGAAATATTTTAGATTCCCTAATGATGTTAAAAACAAAGGTAAATTAGATAATTTAGGTGCATATTTATTAAAAAGATTAGATGAATTTAATAAATTATATGATATTAAAGATGTAGGTATTTGTGGAGCCTCAATGGGTGGCCTTGCAAGCTTTTATTTAGGACTAAAATACAGTAATATTTTTGATTATATTTTCACTTTTTCTCCAGCAACAGGGCTATATTTTGATGAATATTGGATTAATTTTTATAAAGAGTATAAGCTTAATTCAAATCAAAAAATGTTTTATTATATTGGTGGAAAAGATGCATTAGAAAAAAGATTAAGCTTATGGAATAATAATCTTAAAAATAATTTATTTAATGCTGGCTTTAACAAAAATAATTATTATGAATATATTGATAATTCATTAAAGCATAATGAAATTGCTTGGCGTTATGCATTTAATTATGCATTTAATTTATTTTATAATAAATAATGAGGTTTTAATTTATGAAATGGGTAACAATGTGGGGTAATGCACAATCTAAAACAACACCGCATCCTGCAGTTTATGCAAAAGATTTAACTTTAAGATATCCTATTTTTATTCCATTTGATGGAAATAAAATAAGATTAACTATAGATAATTTTTGTGTTGATGAAAAAATAAAAATTGATAATATTTATTTATCTTTAGGTAATAATTTATCTGATGAGACTTTTGATGAATTTTATGATGTAACTTTTAATGGAAAAAAATATTGTGAAATAAATGCTCATGAATATTTAATATCAGATGAAATTAAAATTAACCTTAAAAAAGACACATACCTAATTGTAAGTATTTATGTAAAAGATTATATTAATCTTAGCGGTGGAGTAAATATTACAGGTGCATTATCTAAAGGCTATTATGCATATGGTAATCAAGCTAAATATGCTAAGCTTGATATTAATAAATCAAAATCAACACAATGGGTATATTTCTTATCTAATATTGATATTTATACAGATGATATTAATAAAGCTGTAATTTGTTTTGGTGATTCTATTACTTCTCAAAATTGGCCTGATGATATGCTGATATCATTAAGAGAAAAAGGTTTTAATAATATATCTGTTATTAGAAAAGCTGTATCAGGTACAAGAATATTAAGAGAATATGATTGTATAACATATCAATCTTACGGTCTTCATGGTAAACATAGATTTGTTCATGAAATTAAAGATGTATGTGGAGCTTATGCTATCATCGTTCAGCATGGTATCAATGATATAATTCACCCTGTTGGTGAAAATATAAATATTTTTAGACCAATGAGTGATTTACCTACTTACGAAGAATTATTAAATGGAATTAAATATTATGAAGATGAAGCAAAAAAATTTAATTTAAAATTCATTGTAGGTACTCTTCTTCCAATTTATAATTGGCGAACTTACGCGCCATTTAGAGAAAAATTAAAAAATGATTTTAATAATGAATTAAGATTAAAATATAATTATATTGATTTTGAAAAAGAAATCGGATATGAAGATAATGGTATTTGGTATTTTAAAGATGGTTGTGATTCAGGAGATCATCTTCATCCATCAAAAATGGCTTATAAAATGATGGGTGATATTGCTGCAAATAAAATAATTTTAGATGAGGGAAAATAAAAACAACTCGACTTGAGTTGTTTTTATTTTGATTAAATCTTTAATTCATTACTAAATTTTTTACCCATTTATATTGTTTATATCTAATTGTACCTATAATCGCTTTTAAGAATTGTTCTGATTCTAACATTAAAAATACCCAAGTTATTTCTAAATGTAGTCCAAATGCCCCTAAACATCCCATTGGAATACCAAATAGCCATAAAGAACCAAGTTCCATAAGCATACAAAATACTGTATCTCCACCACTTCTTAAAATACCAACAATATTTATCAAATTAAATGTTCTAAAAGGCATTGTTACAGCATATACAATACATACTCGCGTTATATATGTTGATACAATATCTGTTGTTTTATATAAATTTAAATATGGTCTTATTAATAATATTAAAACTCCGCCTAAGATAGCCGATAAAATAATACCTGCAATAACTAATGTTTTAGCTGTCTTCTTTGCCTCATCAAGCTGATTTGCCCCAAGTTGATTTCCAACTATTACAGCACATGCAGTTGAAACACCAAATAATAATGCATAAACTAAATCTTGAAGAGCTGATGCAATAGTCATTGCTGCAACAACGTCATCACTCATATGACCATATATTACTGAATACATTGTTGTTCCCAAGCCCCAACCAAATTCGTTAATAATTACAGGTATTGCAAATCTTAATGTTTTCTTTACTGTATTTTTATCAATTAATATCATTTGTCTAAATGATAAATTAATATTTTTTCTAAAGAATAGCATATAAATAATCATACAACCAAATTCAACAAATCTAGCAATGACTGTTGCAAGAGCTGCTCCATCACCTTTTAATTCTGGCATTCCTAATTTACCATAAATAAAACAAAAATTGAAAAATACATTAATTAAAACTGATATTAATGTAAATATCATAGGCGCTCTTGTTTTATTTACACTTCTAAATAAACCTGTTGAAGCAAGCGATAAAGATGTAAATATATAACTTATACCTACTATTCTTAAATAAGGAGCTCCTATTTCTATTAATGTATCACTATTAGTAAATATCCTCATTAAAACATTTGGCATTGCAACTGAAAATATGAAGAAAATAATACTTGCCCCTAAAGACATAGATACTAAAAAACCAAATGTCTTATTCAAATTTTCATCATCTTTTTTACCAAAATATTGGCTAAGTAATACTGAACATCCTGAGACTATTCCAAATACTAAAAGATTTAATACAAAAAACACTTTAGATGCAAGTCCAATAGCGGAAACATATTCTTCCCCTAATGAGCCAATCATAAATGTATCTATTACATTTACAAATGTATTTATTAAATTTTGTAATGCTACAGGTACACCAATTATTAATACCTTTTTCCAAAATAATTTATTCATAATAATTTCCTAACCGGATTATTTTAACATATAGTTTTTTCTTTGCAAGGTATATTTGTGTTTTTTTAATTAATATTT
>CAJOOI010000050.1 GCA_905236105.1 uncultured Acholeplasmatales bacterium | reverse complement strand
TGACTCATTAAATCCCTTTTCTTTTAAAATCGATATTTTTATTATAACCCTATTTATTACATGGGTCAATGCCAATTTGTTTATTTTACAGGATAAACGCATGATTTTTTTTCAATAAATATAGGCTTTATAATAAATTAACGTAAAATATTAGAAGTTTTTTCAATATTAAAAAATTATTTGCTAAATTGTATTTATCTTATATTATAGGTATTTGCATATGTTTAATCTCATGCAATTATCATGTTTAAAAAATACTGGCATAATACCAATATTTTCAATTCAATTTACTCTTAATTATTTCATATTTATTTAAATCATATCCTAATGAATATAATTTATTTTTTATAATATTATCAAGCTTATAATCATTATACTTTTTACTAAACTTCTGATAATATTTTAGATAATCTTTTAACATATTATCTTCATCATCATAAACAATATAATTCAATTTATTAACATAGTATTTATCTGGATAACCTAAATTATTAAAATCATTTTTTAATTTTAAAATAAATTTTTGATAAGAAATATTTTTATAAATATTTTGTCTTTTTTTTATTAATATATCTATTTTAGAAAACCATGTTTCTTCATCAATTTTAGATAGATAGTCATTAATTATTTCATCTTTGAAACCCAGTTTTTTTAAATTAAATATTATTTTCTTTGGTCCATTTAAAGTAAGTTTTATTTGGTCATTGATATAACTTTGAATATACAAATCATTATTTAAATAATTTTGCTCTTTTAATTTAGCCAAAACTATTTTCTGATCATCACTACTACCATGTAAAGATATAATTTTATTTTTTATTTCCGATTCTGTTCTTTTCTTATTAAAACAATATCTTAATACTTTATTATAAATAATATTTAAATCATTTGCTTTAATTAAATTATTATATTCTTCTTTTGTTATTTCTTGAGGTTTCAAAATATTTAATCCTATTAATACATCTCCAGAAATAACATATTTTTGATTGTCAATTAGAACATTATATTTGTTATTTTTTAATTTTGTTATCTTACTGATTTTCATGTTCTTTATATTCCTGACAAGCTTTGTCTAGTTCATTAAATATCTTTTCAATATCTTCTTTATTAATAAAACGAGCTCCTGAGGCATATTGATGACCACCACCATTATAATGACTAGCTATTTCATTTATAATTGGACCTCGGCTACGAATATTAGCTTTATATATTTCGTTTTTTGCATCATAAGTAATAAAACACCAAGCCAGTAAATCTTTAATAAAATTAAAGTTATTAACTACGATAGATGCTGATGCACTATCCACTTTTAATTTATCAAAAATGGTATTATCAATAACAAGGTAACCAAAATTATTTTTAGTGATAGTCATATTATTAATTATATATGCTTCAAACAGATAATCGTTAAATGATTTTTCATATAAACTTGTATATAAGCTAAATGTATCAAGATTAAACTTGGCAACTAATTTATAAGCCATCTCAAAAGTATGGGCTGTCGTATTTTTAAATAAAAATCTTTCACTATCAGAGACAATACCAATAAATAACTTTTCGGCAATTTGCTTATTAATAATCAATCTTGTATTTAATAATAGCTCTGCAACCATTTCACATGCTGAAGAATACTTACTAGAAGTAAAATCAACTGTACCAACAATATCTTCCTTTGGATGATGATCAATTTTGATAATATCATGATAAGAGATATCTTCAATCCCATCAATACGGCTATAGTTAGGAACATCTAAAACTATTAATAAAGCATTTGTTATGCTATTTGTATCAATTTTATCCATTAATCCTAAATATTTAAACTTACTGACTCCTACACCGATAGCATAAACTTTTTTATTTGGAAAAGTAAGACGAATAGAATCACGCAAAGCAAGTTGACTCCCAACAGCATCAGGGTCTGGACTAATATGACGTGCTAATATTATTTCATCATAATTTTTTATTAATTTAAAGATTTGCTTAAATAGATCCTTATTCATCTTACTATCCTTTCTTTTTTAATTTTTTTCTTTTAAAGCTAAAGTATCAAGAGCAATCATTAATTCTTCATCAGTTGGTACTACATATACTGGAATTTTAGAATTTTCCGTAGAAATACATCTAAATTCTCCCCGGAAATCATTTTTACTTTCATCAAGTTCAACACCAAGGGATGCAATTTTATCTAATATTAACTTACGCATTAGGCTGCTGTTTTCACCAAGACCAGCGGTTAAAACAATAACATCAGCGCCTCCAAGCATATTATTATACATTGCAATATAATTTGCTATTTTATCGGAATACATATTTTGAGCAAGAATAGCTCTTTCATCCCCGTTTGCAGCAGCATCCTCGATATCTCTTGCATCAGAAGATATGTCCGATATACCCAAAAAACCACTTTTTTTATTAAGCTCATTAGTAGCCTCGCTAATCGTAATTCCTTTCTTGTTACAAATATATTCGAGAATACTTGGATCGATATCACCACTACGGGTACCCATCATTATTCCTGCCAAAGGTGTAAAGCCCATTGAAGTATCAATAACCTTGCCACTATCGATTGCTGTAATACTACCACCATTACCAATATGGCAAGTAATAACTTTTAGATTATCTTTACCTAAGTATTTAGCAATTTCACCATAAACATAACGATGTGATGTACCATGAAAGCCATATTTTCTAACCCCATATTTTTCATACCATTCATACGGTGTTGGATATAAAAAGTGTTCTTTATCCATAGTTTGATGAAATGCTGTATCAAATACCCCAACGTTAATTACTCCAGGAAGGGCCTTCATAAATGCCTCTACTCCAAGAAGATTCGCAGGATTATGTAAAGGGGCAAATTCATTATAGTAAGATACTCTTTTAATAACATCTTCATTTAAAATGACAGGTTCACTAAACTCTTCACCACCATGAACAAGCCTATGCCCAACGCCTTCAATCTCCTCTAAAGAAGAAACTATACCCATATCTAAAAGTTCTTTAATTAAACATTCAACCGCAACTGTATGATTAGGAATATTTACTTCTTTTTTAATTTTTTCACCATTTAATTTAATAGTATAGAAACTTCCAGCAAGGCCTATTTTTTCAAATAAACCGCTTGCTACTTTTTCTTTTTCGGGTAATTCAAATAAAGTAAACTTTAAAGATGAACTACCAGCATTAATAGATAATATTTTCATTTTTTTCACCTCAAGATTATTATACAAAAAAAAAGCCTTTTTGACTATCTTTTAGGCTTAATTTTTACATTAATTTTAATTATAGTATTTAACTTTGCCATTTTTTATACATTTAATATTGACATTTATAATAAGGATTTATAAATTTAATTTTTACACAAAAATTTAGATAAAAAATATATATAATTTTTTAATATTTCAAATTTTTAAATTTTTTTAAGAAAAATTAATTTCATAGTATGAATACAAAAAGCGTCGAAAAATAGAAAGTTTTTGCATTAAACTACAAAAACTTTTTTTTATAAAAATTTATGTATAATGTATTTGAAACAAAAGGAGGTCTTATTGTGATAGAAAGAAATGAATATTTAAGTATATTAAAAAGATTTAAAGACAAGAAATTAATAAAAGTAATAACAGGAATACGTAGATGTGGGAAATCTACATTACTTGAAATGTATAAAGATTATCTATTAGATAATGGTATAACAGAAGATCAAATAATAAGTATCAATCTAGAAGACTTGAAATATAACTTTATTGAAGATTATATGTCTTTATATAACTACATCTGTGATAAATTAAAATCAAATAAAAAAAATTATGTTTTTATCGATGAAGTTCAAAAGATAAATGAATTTCAAAAAGCTGTTGATAGTCTATATATTAAAAAAAATGTGGACTTATATATAACAGGATCAAATGCTAATTTATTATCAAGTGAATTAGCTACACTACTTTCTGGAAGATATATTGAAATTAAAATGCTACCTTTATCATTTAAAGAATACAAAGATGCATATAAAGATTTAAACAATGATGAATTATATCAAAAATATATTTCTTATGGCTCTCTACCATATACAACATCATTGGATACTGAAGATGATGTCAGTATGTATTTAAGTAGTATTTATAACGACATCATCATAAAAGATGTCATGACTAGAAAAAAAATACAAGATGAAACAATGCTAAGAAGTGTTGCTAATTTTACGATGCATAATATCGGTAATTTGGTGTCTACAAACAACATAGCTAATACTATGGCAAGTGATGGAAGAGATATAAATGTAAGAACTGTCGAAAGATACTTAGAAGGATTTACTGAATCATTCTTCTTGTATAAAGCATCTAGATACGATATAAAAGGTAAACAATATTTAAAAACAGGTGAAAAGTATTATGTATCCGACTTAGGTCTTAGATATTTCATATTAGGTCGTAAAATCGGAGATTATGGACATGTTTTAGAGAATGTTGTTTACTTAGAACTATTAAGACGAGGATATGATGTATTTATTGGTAAGGTTGATGAATACGAAATAGA
>CAJOOI010000049.1 GCA_905236105.1 uncultured Acholeplasmatales bacterium | reverse complement strand
TTTTTTGTTTGCTCTTAATAACTTAAATTAATTGCGTGTTTCTGTTTGTTTTTCCTCTGTCATATATAGTTTTCAAAGACCTAATTTTTTGCCCTCTCTCACGCGGACAATGACTATTATATCACTAAATAATATATTGTCAACAAATATTTTTATTTTTTTTAAAAATTTTTTTAGTTTTTTATTTTTATTCTAAAAATAGTAATAATAAAGCTTTTACAAGCGTTTTCCATTATCTTTTGCAGATAAATTATAAATTTTTTTTATTATTTAGGGGTGTAATAATAAAATTTCTTTTTCATTTAGTCTTCTATATTCCCCTAGTTTTAAGTTTTCATCTAAAAATAATTTTCCAAATTGAATTCTTTTTAAATAAGTCACTTCTAGTTCTACTGAAGCAAACATTTTTTTCACCTGATGGAACTTTCCTTCTACAATTGTAATATATGCACTATTTTCATTTATTTTTTCTAATTTAGCTTTTTTTGTAAGTTCTCCATCTATTAATATACCATTTTCTAATTTTGATATTTTGTTATTGTTTATTATTCCATCAAATTCCACATAATATTTTTTTTCAACATGATGTTTTGGCGATAATAATTCATGTGCTAATTTTCCATCATTTGAAATTATTAATAAACCTTCTGTATCTTTATCTAATCTGCCATAAGTAAATAAGTCTTTTTTATAATCTTCTATTTTTATTAAATCAAATACAGTAGGATTTATTTTATCTATATTTGCACATACATAACCTTTTGGTTTATTTATCATTAAATAAATGTATTTTTCATATTTTATTAATTTTTTATAAATATATATTTCATCTGATTCTTCATTAACTTTATATGAATCATCATAAATTATATTATCATTTATTTTTACATTACCATCTTTTATTATTTTTTTTACTTCTTTTCTTGAACCATAATTTAATTCAGATAACATTTTGTCTAATCTCATATAAATACCAACCTATATAAACCTATTTATATATAATATAAGCAGGCCTAAGCCTGCTCATTATTAATCTTTATAACCATTTGGATTTTTTTGTTGCCAATTCCAAGAATCTCTACACATTTCTTTTATGCCATATTTTGCTTTAAAGCCTAATTCGTTTCTTGCTTTATCACAATTTGCATAACATTCATCAATGTCACCACTTCTTCTTGGTTTTATAATATAAGGGATTTCTTTTCCTGTTGCATTATTCATTGCATTTAATACTTCTAACACTGAATATCCATTTCCAGTACCTAAATTATATGTTACAAGTCCTGGATTTTTATATAATTTATCTAATGTCAAAACATGGCCAATTGCTAAATCCACAACATGGATATAATCTCTTACACCTGTACCATCTTTAGTATTATAATCATCGCCAAAAACATTAAGGCATGGAAGCTTACCAATAGCAACTTGTGTAATATATGGCATTAAATTATTTGGAATTCCATTTGGATCTTCACCAATAAGTCCACTAGGATGTGCTCCAATAGGATTAAAATACCTTAATAATGCTACATTAAAATCTGGATGAACTTTACAATAATCTCTTAAAATATCTTCAATCATTAATTTAGTTCTTCCATATGGATTAGTAACATGAAGTGGAAAATCTTCATAAATAGGAACAGATGCAGGTTTTCCATAAACTGTTGCTGAAGATGAAAATACTAGATTTTTAACACCATATTTTTCCATTAATTTAACTAAATTTAATGTTGAAACTAAATTATTTTCATAATATTTTAAAGGTAATTGAACTGATTCTCCTACTGCTTTAAGTCCAGCAAAATGAATAACAGCATCAAATTTATTAGATTTGAATACTTTTTCAAATTCATCGTAATTGCAACAATCTAATATAACAAATCCTGGTTTTCTTGAAGTGATTTTTTCAATTCTATTAATTACTTCAACACATGAATTAGAAAGATTATCAACAATTAATACTTCATTATCTCCTTTTAATAATTCAACAACTGTATGAGAACCAATATATCCCATACCACCAGTAACTAAAATTTTTTTCATAAAAACCTCCTATTCAGTCCTTAGTGCAATAACTGGATCTTTCTTTGCTGCACTTCTTGCAGGAATAAGTCCAGATATTGAAGTTAAAATAATTGATACAGCAATCATAATTAATGCAGTAACTGGAGTTAGATTAGCAATTGTTGTAACTGCACCATTTGATACAATTCTTACAATTATATTTGCAATAAATGATAATAAATATGTTACAACAATACCTAAGACCCCTGAAGATAGACCAATTATAAATGTTTCCGCATTAAATAAATGAGATACATCTTTCTTTCTACCACCAAGTGATCTAATAACACCAATTTCTTTTATTCTTTCCATTACTGAAACATATGTAATAATAGCAATCATTACTGTTGATACTACAAGTGAAAGAGCAGTAAATGCTACTAATGCATAAGTTACAATATTTATCATTGTATTAATTAAACCAATAATCAAGCCTACTGAGTCAGTATATTTAATTTCTTGACGATCCTCTGGTTTAAGTACTGTTTCACCAATAACATTAAAATAATTATCGTATTTATTAAATTTTAATGTAACAGCATCATCGCCTTCAATTTTATTCCAATCTGCTAAATAATTTGTTACATTATCTTTTGTTTCAAAATTCTTTGGATAAATTCTTATCGAAGTTGGTAAGAAAGAACCTCCGAATTTGTTTAAATACATCTTTTTACCTGAAAGCATATTTGATAAGCTTGAAAAGCCATCAATAGCTTGAATTATATAGTTTATTGCTGTCTTACTTTGATCTGAAATTCCTGGATCAAGTGTTACAGCACTTAAAGCATCTTTTATGCTATTTATTTGTTTTGATAAATCTAATACACTACCACTTGATGAGCTA
>CAJOOI010000048.1 GCA_905236105.1 uncultured Acholeplasmatales bacterium | reverse complement strand
GTTCCATATGATATTCCAATTGTAGGTGATAATAACCACATTGTTAATACATTAAGATTATGGAGTGCAGAACCAGCCTCAACATATCCAGATGATGCTTTTGCATATCATCGTAATTTAAGAGAAATTTCTTCTATGTTATATCCAAATGATGATACAGAAGAAGGTAAATTATTAAGACTTAAACAACAATATTTCTTTGTTTCTGCAGGTGTTAATTCAGCAATTAGATATCATAAGAGTGTATATGGCTCTGTTAAAAACTTTGACAAGAAAGTTGTTTTCCACATCAATGATACTCACCCTGCATTAATCATACCTGAATTAATGAGAATTTTGGTAGATGAAGAAAAAATTGAATGGGATAGAGCATGGGAAATTACTAAAAATACATGTGCTTATACTAACCATACAATTTTAGCAGAAGCATTAGAAAAATGGCCAGTATCAATCTTCAAAAGATTACTTCCAAGAATATATACAATTACAGAAGAAATCAACCGTCGTTTATTAATTGAAATAGAAGAAACATATGGTCCAAATTCTCATGAAGCATATGAAATGGCTATAATTAAAGATAATTTAGTTCATATGGCTAATATGGCAATCCATGGTTCATTTAGTGTAAATGGTGTTGCACAACTTCATACTGATATCTTAAAAAATATCGAAATGAAGGTATTTAATGACTATTATCCAACTAAATTTAATAATAAAACTAATGGTATAACTCATAGACGCTGGTGCTTACATATTAACCCAGAACTTGTATCTATTTTTAATAAAGTTTGTCCTGATTGGGTAAAAGATCCTGAAAATGAATTAGTAAAATTATTACCACTTGCTGATGATAAGAAGATTCAAAAAGAATTTAAAAAGATGAAACAAGCAAGAAAACGTGCTTTAGCAGAAAAAATATATGAATCACAAGGTGTTTCATTAGATACAAATTCTATTTTTGATGTTCAAGTTAAACGTCTACATGAATATAAACGTCAATTAATGAATGCACTTCATATTATGTATGTTTATAATAGATTGAAAAATGATCCAGAATTTAAAGCAAATTATTATCCACATTCATTTATTTTTGGTGCAAAGAGTGCCCCAGGATATTATTTTGCTAAAAAAATTATTAAATTAATTAATACAATTGCTGATAAAGTAAATAATGATGAAGAAACTAATTCATTATTAAAAGTGGTATTTGTAGTTAATTATAACGTAACTTATGCTGAAACAATTATTCCAGCAGGAGAAGTATCTGAACAAATTTCTACAGCTTCAAAAGAAGCATCAGGTACATCAAATATGAAATTTATGATGAATGGTGCTGTAACATTAGGTACTCTTGATGGTGCAAATGTTGAAATCAAAGATTTAGTTGGTGATGATAATATTGTAATCTTTGGTATGAATGCTAAAGAAGTTACAGATCTATATAAGAATGGTGGATATGATCCTCAAGAATTCTATAATAACGATCCTAGAATTCATGAAGTATTAGACCAATTAACTAACGGATTCTTTGATAGAGTTTCACCAGATGAATTTGTAGATATAAGAAATAATTTATTATATAACGATCCATATTTCATTTTAAAAGATTTTGATTCTTATATTAATGCTCAAGAAAAAATTAATGAATTATATAAAAATCAATCTAAATGGCTTCATATGGCTATCGTTAATACAGCTAAATCAGGCTTCTTTACAACTGATAGAACAATGCGTAGTTATAATGAAGATATTTGGCATGTAAAACCTATTACATTTGATAATAACTAGATAAACTAAAATATGGATATTTCGATATCCATATTTTAATATCTAAATATTAAATTTGAGTGAATAATTATGTTAGAATTTAAAAAAGAACAAGAAAATGATTTATTAATAAAAAAATATAAAAAAATAACTAATATTATATCTATATTTAGATTATTAATTTTAATTAGTATGGTGTTATTTATTATATTAATGATTTCATTAAAAGAATTTGTTTTATATGGTATTTTAGCAGGCTTTTCTTTTGTATTATTTATAGCATTTGTATTATTAACAAATAGATTTTATAATCAATATGATGAATATAAATATATTAAACTTGCATATGAAAGACATAATGAAAGAAGAAAATTAAATCTAAATAAATTTTATGATTTAGGTGAAGATTTCTTAGAAAAAGATGGATATGAATATACTGATTTAGATATATTTGGTAAAAATTCAATTTATCAATATATTTCTTTATGTAAAACAAAAGAAGGAAGAAATAGATTAGCTAATTATTTAAAGCATGGAAATAAAGATCAAAAATTATATCAAGATTTATTATTTGATTTAAAAGATAATGAAAATATTATTTCCTTAGAAGCTTCTTTAAATAAATTTGGTGCTGATGCTAAAAATTTTTCTAAAGATAATATTAATAAAAGTGTTAATAGTCATATAAAATTAAATATATTTTCTTTTTTACCATTAATATCATTTATAGGATTAATAATTTATGCAATTTTAGTTTTAACAATTAAATTAAATCCATATTTCTTATTCTTATTTTTAGGTACAAATTTAGTCTTATCTAAATTATGTTTAAGAAATGAAATATTTGAACTTGATTCATCACGAATTTATAGTTTATGTGATTCATATTTATTATTTTCTAAAAAAATAATCAATTTTGAATCAAAAAATGAATATTTTAATGAAATAAAAGAAAAAATAAAAACAGAATATAATAACTTAAATAATATTAAAAAAATATATTCTATTTTAGCAATGAGAAAAAATATAGTTTTTAATATTGTAACGAATTTAATATTCTCTTTTGATTTCTTTATTATTGTAATTTATAATAAACTAAGTAAAAATAGTCAAAAATTAGATGAATTATTTGATAGTGTAGGTATTATAGAAGTAGTATTATCATTCTTGAATTTAATTATTGATCAAAATACATATACAAGATGTATAACAACTAAAGAATTAAAAATAGTTGATGGAATACATCCTTTAATTAATAATTGTATTCCTAATTCAATTATTATTGATGGTGGTATTATTTTGACTGGATCTAATATGAGTGGTAAAACAACATTTATGAGGATGGTTGGTGTAAATCAAATCTTAAAAAATGCATGTGGTATTGCTTTAGCAAAAGAATTTAGTTCACCAAATATTTTAGTTAATACTTCACTTAGAATTAATGATTTACTTCAAGAAGGTATTTCAACTTTTTATGCTGAAATATTAAGAATGAAAAAAATAAATACAAGTATTAAAAAAGGAAAAATACTTGTATTAGTAGATGAAATATTTAAAGGTACTAATCATGATGAAAGAATAGAAGCAGCCTTTAAATTAATTGAAAAATTAAATGAATTAGGTATTTATTTTATAATTTCAACTCATGATTTTGAATTATCTAAAGCAAAAAATATTAAAAATTATCATTTTGCCGAAGATTATATAAAAGATAAATTATATTTTGATTATAAAATAAAAGAAGGCGTTTCAAAATCTAAAAACGCCATGTATCTTTTACATCTTGCAGATATTATTTAATATTTTGATTGCTCCATCATTAAATTCATCATATTCTGTAATATAATCAGCAAGAGAAGTTAATTCCCATTTAGCATTTTTCATTGCTACTTTTACATTACAAACATTTAAAAAATTAATATCAGTATAAGAATCACTAAATCCTATCAAAATATTATTTGGTGATTCTTTTTTATATTTTAAAGCTATATCTTTTTTAGTTAATGCATATTTTTTAATTCTTATTAAACACCTATTAGAATCAATTCCTAAAAAATCATATGATAAATCTAAATTATTAATTTCAGCTATTAATTCATCTTTTTTTTCTTTTTTAATGGCGATAATATAATATGATAAATTAGAAAGATGCATCTCTCTTCTTTTTGGATAAATTAACTCAAGTCTATTCTGATATGAATGGATAAAACTTGATTCAATTCCTTCTCCATATGCTGTATATATATCATCTTTAAATTTATTATTGATATGAACAATAATATCTTTATCTATTAAATTATGTTTTAAAATTTTATTTTCATAAAAAGTAAGAGAAGAAACAGAATATAAATCAATATTTAAATCATATTCACAAATATATGAATTTAATTCTTCAAATGTAGCATCACTTGCTATAAGTGCTTTATTTCCTTCGATGCTTAAAAATTTTTTTAATATTTCTAAAGCTTCTTTTGAAATTCCGTTTGGATTTTTAAATGTTCCCTCAAAATCATAGATTAAAGTATACATGTTTTGACCTCTATTTATAGAAATTATAAATTATATTAATTTATATTTCAATAAATTTCTCTTTAAAATATGCTTATTTTAGATTATAATTAAAAGATGAGGTTTTAGCATGTTTTTGTTTAATTTTTTAGGATTAGAAATAGATTTTAAAACAATTATAGCATTTATAATAGGTATTGTAATAGGACTAATACTTTTTTTAATTTTGTTTGTTATATTTGCATTAATTTCATTAGGATCTAAAAAAATAAAATTAAAGAATGTAGAAGAAAATGTTTATTTAGATGAAATAAAAGAATTGATATATCAAGCTCAAAAGGAATATAAAGATAATTCTTTAAGAGGAAATATCTCAAAAAATAAATATTTATATAACATTTCAAATGATTTAATTTATTTAATAGCTACTAAATTTTATCCAAATTCTAAAAACCCACTTCTTGAATTATCTTTAAATGATACATTTATTTTAATTGATAATATAAAAATTAGATTAGAAGAAGTGTTAGATAGAAGAGGAGTAAGAATATTAAAAAAATTTAAAGTATCTACTTATTTAGATGTTATTTTTAAAAATAATAATTTAACTAAAAATAAAGATATAAATAAAAACAAAGAAAATAAGAAAAAATTAAATGTTTTAAATCCTGCTTGGTGGGTTAGAAAAAGTGTAATTGATAATGCTTTACAAATAATATTTAATAAATTTTATTTGATTATTATTGCCATAGTAGGTGAAGAAACTTATAAAATCTTTATTAATAAAACTAAAGATGAAACAAAATTAATTGATACAAATTCAGAAACTAATGTAAATGAATTATTATCTTCTATTAATGAAGATTTGGCTTCAATCAAATCTAATATGGATGTTGAAACTGAAGAAATAGTTGATTATAGCAGTTTGAAATTCAAACAAAAATATATCAATATATCAGATGTAAAAAATGATTATGAAACAATTTTTGATGAAAATTTCAAATTTAAGGAGAGACGATAAATGAAAAAGAAAAAAGATATTGAAATAGAAGTTGAAGATTTTAAGATTTTTCAAGTATTTAGACCAAAAGAGCATTCTTTTGGACACCAAAATTATGTTAAAGGCATTGTAGCAAGTCCATTTTTTGGCTCTCAAGTAGTTGATAATCAAACATATATAGATAATACTGGTATTGAGGATTTAGAAGAAAGATTAGATTTTGCAAGGAAACCAGAAGATAGACATATGTCTAAAGAAGATTTGATAAAAAAATATGGTACTCAATATTATGATTATCAAATATTAAATAATAAGAAAATAAATGAACTTACAGGTTTTCAAACAACAACTGAAATTAAAACTAAAACAATTAACAATAAACATAAAAATGAAGTTAAGAAATCTAAAATTTCATTTATTGAAACATTAGAAGATTTAAATAATGAAGAAGAAATTAAAGAAAATGTAATTGAAGAATCAAATAATGAAGTTGATATCTTAAATGAAAATGAAGAATTTAATGTAAATATTCAAGTAATTGAAGAAGATGAAGTTATTACAAATAATAAACCTAATACAATTACTGAAGTACCTCAAGAAAACATTCCTACATTCTTATTTGAAGATGATGTTGATGAAGAAGAAGATTATACATTAGATGATGAAACTGATTTTGATGCGATAGTTAATTTATGTAATGAAAAAGGATATAAATTTGTTGAAATATTTAATAAAATTTATAATAATCAAAAAGCAACTGATGATGATATTAAATTAATTGATAAATTATATAATGAAATTAATGAATTAAAAATAAAAAAATTTAATCGTAATTTAACTATTGATGAAAAATTTAAATGGTTTTTCCATATATCAAATCAATTTAAATCATATATGACAAATCCAAATATTGATTTAGAAATTGAAATTTATGAAAATTTTTGTGAAAAACTTGCCAAATCAAATTCATTATTGCAAGCTCTTAGACTAGTTATTAGCAATGAAGAAAATAATGAAGTTAAAGTTGAACCTGTTTTAGATGAACCAATTGTAACTGATGAAATAAAACCAAAAGCTGAAATTAAAGAAACAAATATAATTCAAAATAATACAAACATTTCAAAATATGATAATTATGAAGTACCTTATGGAAATTTCTTTGAAAAAGCTATAGATAGAGAAGAAGAATTACCACAATGGCTAGAAGAAAAGAAAGAAGTAATTAATCAAACACTTGAAGCATTTAAGATTTCAGGTGAAGTAATTAATTATATTAAAGGTCCATCATTTACTTTGTATGAAATAGCTTTAGGTAGTGGTGTAAATGTTAAAAAGGTAAGCCAAATTTATGAAAATTTACAAATGAATTTGGAAACAACTTCTTTGCGTTTATTAACACCAATTCCAGGAAGAAGTACAGTAGGTGTTGAGGTGCCTAATGTTAAACGTGATACTGTAGTTTTCTCTGAAATTGTAGATGATGATTTCATTAATGATGGTAAACCTCTAAATGTGACATTAGGTAAAGATATTTATGGTAAAAATATTAGACTTGATATAGTAGATATGCCACATGCGATAATCGCAGGTGCTACCAAATCAGGTAAATCAGTATGTATTAATACTATTTTAATTTCATTATTATTAAAAAATTCTCCAGATTCATTAAGATTAATATTAGTAGATCCAAAGACAGTAGAATTAAGCTTTTATCAAGATATACCTCATCTTGCTTGTCCAGTATTAGATAATCCTGAAGAAGCAACTGAAGCACTTCATTGGGCTGTTGAAGAAATGGAAAACAGATTTAAATTATTAGCTCAATACCGTGTTAAAAAAATTGATGATTATGATAAAAAGCGTAAAACAAACCCTGAAATGCCACCTATGCCATATATCGTTATTGTAATTGATGAATTTAATGATTTAAAAATGCAATGTGGTCAAGAAGTAGAAGATTATATTATTAGATTAGCTCAAAAAGCTAGAGCTGCAGGTATCCATGTTATTATAGCAACTCAAAGACCAACTGTAGATGTTGTTAGTGGTACAATAAAATCAAATGTGCCTTGTCGTATCGCATTTAAAGTAACTGATGCAACAAACTCAGTTGTAATTCTTGATGAAGGTGGAGCTGAAAACCTACTTGGTCGAGGAGACATGTTAATTAAGAATAATGATGCAGCTCAAAGAGCTCAAGGTGCATATATTAGTGATGATGAAATTGAATCAGTATGTAATTATATTTCTTCAAAATATACTACTGATTTCTTATTTACGGATAAAGATTTAAGAAATAATATAAATTCAAGAAATCAAACTACTGCCACACTTAATCCAAAAGGTGCACCAGATGAATCACCACAAAAATTATATGAAATTGCTAAATTTTGTGTTGAATCAAATGTTTGTTCAATTAATGCTATAACAACTAATTTCTCAATTGGATTTAATCGTGCACAAAGAATTGTTAATCAATTTGAAGAATTAGGCATAGTTTCTGTTAAAAACGGTAATAATAAAGCAAGAGAAATACTTGTTGATACAATTAAATTAAAAGAAATATTTGGAATTGATGAAGAATAATGAAAAAGAATAAAGAACAAGTTATAAAAAAAGATAATTTTATGTTTAAAATAGCGGTAACTGAGGTTATCTTTTTAGCTATGTTCATTTTTACAGCATCTCATTTAGATAGAATTGCTACATTTAATAATCTTGTTGGAAGTTTTGTTTCAATATTCAAATATGCAAGCATCATCATTTTCTTTATATCAACTGATTTTGTTTTCATGTTTTATGGAATTTTAACAATTTGGATGATTGAAGGCCAAATTATTAAAAGTGATTGGGTCCAAAGAGCATATAATATGGATAAGAAATATGATTTCTTTATCTTTATTTTTAAAGTATTTGCGATATTGCTATTTTTAATGGTCTTTATTATAACACCATGTAGTGTTTCAGGTAGTTCTATGAGTCCTACATTTGAAACTGGTGATAATGTATTGACATTTAATTTATATAGTACTCCTAAAAAAGGAGATGTAGTAGTATTTGATGCAAAAGCATATACAGATGAAGATGCATATTACATCAAACGTGTTGTTGCAACTCCAGGAGATTCTGTTGATTTTTCAATTGAATTAAATAAACTTTATGTCAATGGCGAAGAAGTAGAAGGCTTTTATGTTGAAAATTATCGAGATGTAAGATTATCAAAAGATTATAATTTAGTAGAATTAAGAAACCTTGCTAAAATAGTAAGTACTAAAGATTATAGCTTCTTAAATGATTTATTTTCTAAATTAAATAATAAATATCATTTCATTATGCCAGATAATAAATATTTAGTATTAGGAGATAATAGAAATATATCCCAAGATTCAAGATTTTTTGGCTTAATTGATAAAAAAGCTATATATGGTAAAGTATTTTTAAGGATATATCCATTTAATAAAATGGGGTATTATGAATGATGATGAGGATGTTAATATGAGTGATGCAAATATAAACTGGTTTCCAGGACATATGGCAAAAGCCAAAAAAGAATTGATGGAAATGGTTAAATTAGTTGATTTAGTTATTGAATTAAAAGATGCAAGAATTCCTATATCTTCAACAAATCCTATGGTTGATGAAATATCCATTTCAAAGCCACGACTTATTTTATTAAATAAAGCCAACATGGCTGATGATAAAATCACAAAAAAATGGATTGATTATTATAAAAATAATGGAATTATAGCACTTGATATTGATTGTATTAGCAAATATAACATTAAAAACATTGAAAAATATGCTCATTTAGCTTTAAAAGATGTATTTTTAAAAAGAGAATCAAAAGGAATAAAATCAAAACAAATTAAAGCTATGATTTTAGGTATACCTAATGTTGGTAAATCTACACTTATTAATACATTATCAAATAAGAAAAAAACTAATGTAGGAAATAAACCAGGTGTTACTAAAATAATTAGTTGGCTTAAAGTATCAGAAGATTTATTTATCTTAGATACACCAGGTATATTATGGCCTAAATTTGATGATAATATAGGCTATAATTTGGCTTTATGTGGATCAATTAAAGATGATATATTAAATATTGAAGATGTATTAATTAATGGGTTAAATTATATTTTAATAAATTATAAAGAACTTATTACAAAAAGATATGATATTACTGAAGAATATGAAGATTCACGCAGTTTTATTGAGCTTGTAGCTAGGAAAAAAGGACTCTTATTACAAGGCGGTAAAATTGATTTTTTAAGATGCTGTAATATGATATTGAATGATATTAGATTAGTTAAAGTAGGAAAAATGAGTTATGAAAAACCAAATTGATATTTACAAAACTGAAAATGATTTATATGATTTGGGATATAAAAATATATGTGGAATTGATGAAGCAGGTCGTGGCCCTCTTGCAGGCCCTTGTGTTGTATGTGCATGCATTATGCCAGAATTCTTAAGAATTGATGGGATTAATGATTCAAAACAACTTACGAAGAAAAAAAGAGAAGAATTATATAAAATTATTGTAAAAAATGCAATCGCATATAAAGTTATTTTTGTATCTCCAAAGGAAATTGATCAATATAATATATTAGAAGCTACAAGAAGGGGAATGAAAAAAGCATTTGAAGGATTAAAAATTAAACCTGATTATGTATTAACTGATGCTGTAAAACTTAAGATTGATACAAAAAATGAAGCCATAATTCATGGTGATGCCTTATCTGCATCAATTGCTGCAGCTTCTATTATAGCTAAAGTAACTAGAGATAATTATATGGATAAAATGGATATAAAATATCCTAATTACGGATTTGCCCATAATAAGGGATATGGCACTAAAATGCATATGGATGCTTTAAAAAATTTAGGACCATGTCCAATTCATAGAAAAACTTTTTATCCAGTATCTACTTATTTTAATAAGAATAAGCAATTATCTATATTTGATAATGAAGACTAAAACAGACCTAAAAATTAATTGGTTTGTTTTTTTTAATTTTTTCTTATATATTTATATAATATATAATATGTTTAGGAACAATTTTTCTTGTAATTTAAGGCTTGACACTTTGATATTTATGGACTATATTTTAAAAATATCGAGGTAGTAGGAATGAGCACAACACAAAAAAAAGTAATTATTGTTGAATCTCCATCTAAGTCTCATACTATCAAAAGTTATTTAGATAATACATATGAAGTATATTCATCAAAAGGACATATCAAAGAACTTGCTACAACAGGTCATGGTGGACTTGGTATTAATATTGATGATGGCTTTATACCTACATATAAAATAATAGATGATAAGAAAAAGCTTGTGGAAGATTTAAAAAAAGCATGTAAAGGCAAAACTGTATATCTTGCAACCGACCCTGATAGAGAAGGGGAAGCTATTGCTTATCATTTAGCTAATGAATTAGGTTTAAATTTAGATGATAATAATCGTATTGAATTTCATGAGATTACAAAAAAATCAGTTTCAAAGGCCTTAGAAGATCCACATAAAATTGATATGAATTTAGTTGAATCTCAAGAAGCAAGAAGAATGATTGATAGAATTTTAGGTTTTGAATTATCTAAATTATTAAAAAGAAGAATCAATTCATTAAGTGCTGGTAGAGTTCAATCTGTTGTATTAAAGCTATCAGTAGATCTAGAAGAAGAAATTAATTCATTTATACCATTAAAATATTATGAACTTGAAGCATATATCAACAATATTAAATTAAAATTAATTGAATTAGATGGTACTAAAGTAGATTCAAAAAATAAAATAACTGATAGAAGAATATTAGAAAATTTAAAAAATAGATTACTTTCATTTAGAGTTTCAGATATTTCACAGAAAGAAGTATTTAGAAAATCTAAACCAGTATATACAACCTCTACATTACAACAAGATGCCATAAATTTATTGAATTTAAATCCTACTCAAACAATGAGAATAGCTCAAAGATTATATGAAGGTAAACAAATAGGAAATGAATTTATTGGTCTTATTACTTATATGCGTACCGATTCAACTAGAATATCAGATGATTTTGTTAGTGAAGCTGATAAATATATTCTAGAAAAATATGGTAAGAATTATATTGGAAATGTTAAAAATAAAGAACAAAAGAATATGCAAGATGCCCATGAAGGTATTAGACCAACATCTATAGATAATAAACCAGAATTAGTCAAAAAATATCTTACCAATGATGAATATCGTCTATATAAGATGATTTATGAACGTGCATTAGCGTCTCTTATGGCAAATTCTATCGATATTGAAACTAAAATAGAATTTACTAATATAGATTCAAAATTTGAATCAATTGCGTATGAAAATAAATTTGAAGGATATAAAATTTTAGGCTTAAAAGAAGATGAAGAAGATAAAACAATTCTTCCAAGCTTTAAATTAGGTGAATATTATAATGCAACTAAAATAGATATTATTGATAAAGAAACAGAACCTAAAAAAAGATATACTGAAGCTACTTTAATTAAAGATATGGAAACTTTAGGTATTGGTAGACCTTCAACTTATGCTCAAACTATCGAAATACTTCTTAAAAGAGATTATGTTAATTTAGAGAAGAAATTTTTAATACCTACAGAACAAGGGAAATTAACAACTAAAAGCTTAGATGAATATTTTAGTGATTTAATTAATATAAAATATACAGCTCAAATGGAAGATGATTTAGATTTAATTGCTAAAGGCAAAAAAACTAAATTAGCTGAAATGCAAGAATTTTATGATTCATTTAAACCGCTATATGAAAATGCAGCCCAAAATATGGAAAGAAAATATCCTATTATGCTTGATGAATTATGCCCTATTTGTGGCAATAATTTAGTTGTTCGTTTAGGTAAATATGGTGAATTTACAGCATGCTCTAATTATCCAACATGTACATATATAAAGCATGAAGAAAAAGAAGAAAAACAATTTACTGGTATTTTATGCCCTAATTGTGGTGGTCATATTATAAAAAGAGTAAATCCAAAAAGTAAAAATAAAGAATTTTATTCATG
>CAJOOI010000047.1 GCA_905236105.1 uncultured Acholeplasmatales bacterium | reverse complement strand
TCAATTATTCCTGAAACTAGGTAGAATACTGCAACAAGTGCACTTAATAATCCAGCAACGAATGTAACAATTTTTAAATTATTATTCAATTAATTTCACCTCTTTTTTTCCTTGTCTATTATATGCTTTTAATTAGTGTTTTTCAATACTTTAGATTTTTGATTGCGCTTTCTTAGATAATATATTAATAAAATTATTAAGCTAGATAATAAAAATCCACCCGAATCTATTAATACATCATAAAATGATGCACTACGACCTTTTGTATTTCCTTCTAAAAAGAATTCTGAAATGGCTGCAAAGCCAATACCTATTATAAAATGAATGGCTATTGATGCTTTCTTATTAAATCCATTTAACAATAAATGATATATTATTGAAAATATACCTAAAATAAAGAAATATCCAAAATGACCAATTAATTTTCTGATTATTAATGAAAAATTATCAGATATTTCATATTTGCTACCTTTAAAAAATGAAAATATATTAGCAATTATTTCGACAACAAAATTAGAAGATTTAGTAGATTCACTTGCATCCTTCATACATTCATATATAAAAAAGATTAATAATGAAGCATAAATAATTAAAAATAATATTTCTATAAATGTTTTTTTCTTATTCATTAAAATAAATCTATTTCTTTCTTTAATTCTTTAATAATATCTTCTTCTTTAATTTTTCTAACAATTTCACCTTTTTTAAATATTAATGCTTCATGGACTCCGCCTGCAATTCCGATATCAGCTTCCTTTGCCTCACCAGGTCCATTTACTGCACAGCCCATAACTGCCACATGAATTTTTTTATTTACAGTGTATAAATAATCTTCAATTTCTTTAGCAATAGGAATTAAATCTATTTGTGTTCTTCCGCATGTTGGGCATGATGTAAGAGTAGGAACATTTTCTTTTAAATGTAATTCTCTTAATATTTCTTTTGCTGCTTTTACTTCTAGTAAAGGAGATGCACTTAAAGATACTCTAATTGTATTACCTATATTTTTATCTAATATTCTTGAAATACCAATAGAAGAAGTAATTAATCCTTTAAAATCAGTTCCTGCCTCAGTTATACCAATATGAAGAGGATATGGGAATACTTTAGCTGCTTCTAAATATGATTCATATGTCAAATCAATATTAGAAGCTTTTATTGATAAAACTATATCATGAAAATCTAAAGCTTCTAATATATCGATATGACTTTTAGCTGCTTTAATCATATTTTCTTTATTTAATTCGCTACCTTTTGGTAGGGATCCTGAATTAACGCCAATTCTAATTGGAATATGGCGTTTTTTACATTCAGTTACAATTTCTTGTATTTTATCTTTATTTTGAATATTACCTGGATTTAATCTTATTTTATCAACGCCTTCATTAATTGCAATTAAGGCAAGCTCTGGGTCAAAATGAATATCTGCAACAAGAGGAATATTAATACCTTGTTTGATTTTTGATATTGAATATGCATCAATCTTGTCTAATACTGCAACTCTAATAATGTTGCAACCTAATTTTTCAAGTTCTTTAATTTGATTAATTGTTGCATCAATATCTTTTGTTTTAGTATTAGTCATACTTTGAATTAACACAGGGTTATTTCCACCCATGTAGATATCTTTAATTTTAACAACTCTAGTATCATTCCTATAGTACATAAATGATACCTCCTATATTTTTCTTGTGTATAATGCTAAATCATCTAATTCTGTTTTATCTAAATATGGTCTTAATTTTTCATATACCATCTTATGATATTCATTAATCCATTCTTTTTCTTCTTTAGTAAGTAATGATGGTTTGATTGGGTCTAAATCAATTGGGGCATAAGTAATTGTTTCAAAGCCTAAGAATGTGCCAAATTCATTAGTTTCTTTTTCAACACATAATAATTCGTTTTCAATACGTATACCATATTTATTTTCTAAATAGATACCTGGTTCAACAGTTGTTATCATACCAGGAAGAAGGACTTGTGAATCTAAATTAGAATTTCTAATTTGCCATCTAAAATTATTTGGTCCTTCATGAACTGATAAAATATTTCCAACTCCATGGCCTGTACCACATTTGTAATCAATTAATAATTGCCAAATTGGTTCTCTTGCTAAAGCATCTAAATTAAAGCCTGTACAGCCTTTTAAGAAGATTGCTTT
>CAJOOI010000046.1 GCA_905236105.1 uncultured Acholeplasmatales bacterium | reverse complement strand
TGAAAGTTCTGGATTTGTTGAAGGAAACAACAACAAATTCAAGCTCATCAAACGTATTTTATATGGAAGATGTAATTTAGTCAATCTGTTTAAGAAATGTTTTTCTATTTTTTCTTTAAAAGCATCATCCAATATATTTAATTTATTAAATTTTTCTGGTTCTATACCCTATCAAGCGTAAGAACCATAGGATTCATAAAGTTCTTTTTTTTATTATTTAGGTTGTTTACCTATATAAGCTAAAATTCCACCATCAACATATAAAATATGTCCATTTACGGCATTTGATGCATCTGATGCTAAGAATACAGCTGGTGCAGCTAATTCTTCTGGTTCTAGCCAACGGCCAGCAGGTGTTTTAGCAACAATAAATGAATCAAATGGATGACGAGAACCATCGGCTTGACGTTCTCTAAGTGGTGCTGTCTGAGGTGTTGCAATATAACCAGGTCCAATACCATTACATTGGATGTTATATTCACCATATTCAGAACAAATATTTCTAGTTAACATTTTAAGACCACCTTTGGCAGCTGCATAAGCAGATACTGTTTCTCTTCCAAGTTCACTCATCATTGAGCAAATATTAATGATTTTTCCATGGCCTTTTTTAATCATTGAAGGAATAACAGCTTTTGCCACGATAAATGGTGCATTTAAGTCAACATCGATTACTTGACGGAATTGTGCAGCAGTCATTTCTATCATTGGTATTCTTTTGATTATTCCCGCATTGTTTACCAAAATATCAATAACGCCTACTTCAGCTTCGATTTTTGCGACAAGTTCATTAACTTGATCTTCGTTAGTTACATCGCATACGTAGCCGTGAGCATCAATTCCATGTTCTTTATATGATTTTAAACCTTGATCAACTAATTCTTGCTTAATGTCGTTAAAACAAATTGTAGCACCAGCCTCATGAAGACCTAATGCTATGTTAAAACCGATTCCATAAGAAGCACCAGTGACTAGAGCGACTTTGCCGTCTAGTCTGAAATCACTCATTTTCATTACTTTTTCTCCCTATTTTAAGTCTGTTGTTTTGATATTATCCATATCATCAAAATCTTGATTTTCTCCACACATAGCCCAAATAAAAGTATAGTTTGAAGTGCCAATGCCAGAATGAATACTCCAGCTTGGAGATATAACTAATTGTTCATTTTGCATAACAATATGTCTAGTTTCTTGTGGTTGTCCCATCATATGGAAAACAACATTATCACCTTTAAGATTAAAATAGAAATAAACTTCCATTCTTCTTTCATGTGTATGAGAAGGCATAGTATTCCAGCCACTACCTTCAGCAAGTTCAGTCATACCCATTGCAAGTTGGCATGATGAACAAACATCTGGGTGAATATATTGATTAATAACTCTCTTGTTAAGAGTTTTAGCATCTCCTGTTGGACGATGATTAGCTTTTTCAAAATCAATATAGTAAGTTGGGTATGTTTTGTGAGCTGGTGATGATGCAATATAGAATTTTGCAGGATTTGCCCTATCCTTTGAAGAAAATATTACATCTTTTACACCCATTCCTACATACATACCATCTTTTGGTTTAATGTCATACTCTTTCCCATCAAGTACAACTTTACCAGGACCACCAATATTGATAATACCTAATTCTCTTCTTTCTAGGAAATAATTTGCCCTTAATTCATCAGACGTTTCTAATTTTAAAGGTTTTGTAACTGGCATAACGCCACCACATATAATTCTATCTTGATGTGAATAAACTAATAATATATCATCCTCTTCAAATACTTTTTCAACTAAATAATTATCTCTTAATTCTTCAGTTGTGTAATACATTGAGTCATTTGGATGGTTTGCGTATCTAACTTCTAATTTCATTTTATTCTCCTAATTTATTTTTAATAAAATTGAATGAAAATTGCATATCTTCTGGTTTTGAGCCTTCAAAAACTAGGTAACTAGTAGGACATTTTTCTTTAATGATCGGTATCATATAATCATAATTCATAATACCACGCCCAATACAACATTGTTTAAGTTTTCCTTCTTCGACTACAAAATCTTTTAGATGAAAAATTGCGATTTTATCATTAAATAATTTTATACATTCATCAAAGATTTCTTCTTGTCTTTCGTAATTTGATATATCTAAATAGTTATAAATATCAACAGTATAAAATACATTATTACTGCCAATTTCATCAACTAATCTTTTAAGTTGCTTTGGTTCATACATACAGTGACCAAATGCTCCTTCTAAAGCTATTTTTGCATTATATTCTTCTGCTTTATTAGCTAAATATTTAAAAATGCGTTTAACTTCTTGGAATGCATCTTCTGTTCTATTAAGTGGATTATATGTCCATTTATCATCATTAAATGAACCTGTCTCACTTCCAACATAGCCTGCATGAAAATCATTTGCAAATCTTAAATGTTCATCAAATTTATCAATCAAAGTCTTAACTTTTTCTTTATCGGAATGAACTGGATTAAAATAAGCTCCAAGCATACAAATATCAAGGCCGTATGAACGAAAATCTTCATAAAATTGTCTAGCCTTTTCTTTTGTAAGCGTACCAGGAAGGCCGCTTTCGCCTTCTATTGCTTTATTTAAAACAAGTTGTACACCATTAAATCCAATATCATGTGCTAATTTTGCTAAAGTTTTTGCATCACTCTTACCAAAATCATGTACGCGAACGCCAATTTTCATTATTTTACCTCAATAAATTAACGTTGAACTCTACCTGATGCGTTTCCACCAGCTAAAGATTCAACTTCAGCTTCTGAAACTAAGTTATAATCGCCATTAATAGTGTGTTTTAAAGCACTTGCAGCAACAGCAAATTCTAATGCTTCGCCTTGAGTAGCTTTAGTTAGTAAACCATGAATAATACCGCCAGAGAAAGAGTCACCACCACCAACACGGTCGATGATAGGATTTAATTCATAACGTTTTGATTCATAGAATTCTTTTCCATTATAGATTAATGCTTTCCAACCATTATGAGTAGCACTAAATGATTCTCTTAATGTTGAAATAACATATTCAAATTTGAATTCTTTTGCCATTTGTTCAAAAATCTTATGGTAGCCTGAAGCATCAGTTTTTCCGCCTTCAACGTCTGCATCTGGTTTGAAGCCTAAGCAAAGTTCTGCATCTTCTTCATTACCAATACATACATCTACGTATTCCATTAAAGGACGCATAATAGAGATAGCTTTTTCGCTAGTCCATAATTTTTTACGGAAGTTAAGGTCTACTGAAACTTTTACACCATGACGTTTTGCTGCTTGGCAAGCTAGTTTTGTTAACTCAGCTGCTTTATCAGAAATTGCTGGTGTAATTCCACTCCAATGGAACCAAGCTGCGCCTTCCATAATAGCATCAAAATCGAAATCTTTTGGATCTGCTTCTGCGATTGCTGAATGGGCACGGTCATATAAAACTTTTGAAGGTCTCATAGATGCACCAGTTTCAGCATAATAGATACCTACACGGTCTCCGCCTCTAGCAATGTAGTCAGTATGAACGCCATATCTTCTTAATGAATTTACAGCTGCTTGACCAATTTCATGAGTTGGAAGTTTTGATACAAAATATGCATCATGTCCATAATTTGCACATGAAACAGCAACGTTTGCTTCGCCTCCGCCCCAAATAATATCGAATTTGTCAACTTGAACGAAACGTTTGTTTCCCTCTGGTGATAATCTAAGCATGATTTCACCCATTGTTACAATTTTTGCCATTAATTTTTCTCCCTTCTTATTTTATCTATTTCAATTTTAACGACAACTAAGCTATATGGAATATAAAATTCCTTTTATAAATCAACTAAAAATATTAGTCAATTTTAACTTTAACTACTAATTTTTCAACTATTTCATCATCTACTTTACATTTAGCTAAATGTGCATCTTCAGTATACACAAGAGCAAATGATTCTTCTAGAACAAAGAAAACAGCATTTTTTGGATTGTAGTTATATTTTGTAACATCCTTATCTGGATTATAAGGAGTTGTTACATTTAAATCAGGATTAGAAATATGAGTATAGCCAAATATTTCTTTACCCTTTAATACAATTTGAATATCAATATAATGTAAATGATTTTCAAAAAAACAATCTTCAATTGGACGAGCTATATATGTATCACGATTTGCATAAACATTATCACCATCAATTACTGTTTTACCTTTTGGTAAGGCTAATAAATCAGTATTCATAATGAAATCAATAGCTGTATCTATATTTTTTGAAATTCCTTTATATCGATAAATATCAGGTAGTTTACCAACAATCATATAATTTTCTCCTTTTCTTATTATCTTTTAACTTCTGCATTACCATTTGCTTTCATAAATGCTTCAATTTCTTCACATGAGAAAGTTGATGCATCTCCATAAATAGTATGTTTTAATACAGAAGTTGAAAGTCCATATCTAACAGCATATTGCGGATTATTATAATCCACTAATAGTCCATGAATAACACCTGATGCAAAAGCATCTCCGCCACCAATTCTATCATAGATATTGAATCTAATTGGTTCAGTTAATTCCCAAGATAATTCATTACCTTGTAATTTAAAATAATATCCAGCTAATGAATTATCAGTTGCTGTATAAACTACTCTATCAGTACCAAAAATATAATTTAAGTTATATTTCTTGATCATCTTAGGAAATACATTTCTTCTTTTTTCAGAAAGTGTTGTACCAGTAAAATCATCATCTAATGGAATCTCTAAGATTGTATTTGCATCAAAGAAGCTTGCAAATACTATATCAACATATTCCATAAATTCTTTATAAACTGGTCTTGCTTCTTCAATAGTCCATAATGTAGCACGATAATTAAAATCGAAACTTACTTTAACATTATGTTTTTTAGCTTCAATTACAGCTCTTTTAGCAACTTTTCTAACTTTTTCACCTAAGGCAAGTGTGATTCCGGATATATGAAGCCAAGTTGCCCCAGTAAAAATTTCATCCCAATTAAATTCATTTTCTTGGATACGTGTTATTGCTGAATGTTTTCTGTTATAAATAACTTTAGATGGACGGCCTCCAAAACCAGTCTCAAGAAAATAAATACCGATTGTAGTTGAGCCTCTTACGACATACCTTGTATCAACATTATTTGAATGTAAATGTGTGATAGCTCCATCTCCTAATTGGTTTGGTGGTAGTTTTGAGAT
>CAJOOI010000045.1 GCA_905236105.1 uncultured Acholeplasmatales bacterium | reverse complement strand
CTAAAGAATATAAAGCTGATACTCAAGAAACACAATCTTTATTACTAAATGATAATGATAATAAAATATTTTTAGTTGCTGAGCCTGCTCTTTCTGCTGCTAAAACAAAAGATTCAACAATCAAATCAATATCTGTTCAATCATTATTTGAAGCAAAATCAGGGGCAAAAAAATTTACACAAGCAGGTTTATTTGTTAATATTAAAACTGCAAATGAGCATAAAGGATTAGTAGATTCGTTTATTAATGATGTTAAAAAATCTTGTATAGATGCAAATAATAATGCTGATAAAATAATTGATTCAGCAATCAAATTAGGTATTACAACACCTAAAGCAGTTTTAACAAAAGCCATAACAGGTTGTAACATTTCATTTAAAAAAGCAAAAGAAGCAAAAGAAGAACTTGAATTTACCGCAAATTTAATGCTTAATTTATTTGGTGGAAGCCTACCAGAAAATGAATTCTATTATGAATAAAAAACTAAAAAATACGATTTACTATTGTTTAGGAATTATTTTAGTAGGTATTATTTTACAACTTCTTAGTTTTGCAAAAGGAAATGAAATATTTTTCCCAAATATTTTAACAATATTAAAAACATTTTTTAAAAGTATTGTAACAATAGAAACATATACTTATATCGGAACCACACTTTTAGAATTACTTATTAGTATATCTATTTCTTTTATTATAGGTATAATTTTAGGAGTCTTTGCTTCAATATTTGATTCATTTTATAAAATATTAAAGCCCCTTATTACTATTTTAAGATGCTTACCAATGATTATTTTAATTATAATCCTGATTCTTTCAGTAAATGTTTCAACAGCTCCTATTATCGCAACAATTATAGTTGTTACACCGATTATATATGAAGGTACATATCAAGGTATTAAAACAATTGATAGAAATTTGATTGATGTTTATAAACTACATTCTAACACAACACCTAAAATTGTATTTAAAGTATTTTTACCTTTAATTAGTTCACATTCTAAAGCATCATATACAAATGCTTTAGGAATGGGTATAAAAGTATTAATTACAACAGAATATTTATGTGGAAAAAACAATACATTAGGTAGAGCTATAATTCTTGCAAGCCAAAATATCGAATATGAAAAAATATATGCATATAGTTTAATATTAGTCATATTAGTTTTATTATTAGAATTAGTTCCAAATTTAATAAGTTTCTTATATTACAAAATAACTTATTTAAGATCAAAAAATATTTTAAATTTAGAATCAATAAATTAATAAGATTTTCCAAACCGACTGGTTTGGATTTTCTTTTTTATCTAATTTTCCCAAAAAAATAGTCATATTTATTTAAATTTTAATATACTTAGTTTATAATATTTTTATAAGATGTAGTTTAGCTTATGAATTTAAATAAATATTTTTATTATAAGCGAGGGAATAACATGTTAAAAGAAATAAAAATTGAAGATTTTAAACACGTTTATGACAAATTAGTTAATTCTTTACATGAATTCAAAAAAGTTGGATATGAACAATATTTAAAAATTATTAAAAATGGAAGATTTAAATGCTTATTATTTTATGTTGATGATATTGAAGTCGGATATTTATTAGGCTACATTTTTAAAGATTTATACAAAGAAAATATCAAATTTCAAAATAGAGATGGTTATTTTTATTTAGACCATATTGAGATATATAAAGAATATCAAAATAAAGGCTATGGCCACATATTAATGACTGAATTAATGATGAAAAATTTTACTAAAAAAGGAATTTTATTCGAATTAATTTCCGAAAAAAATAATAATTCAGTCAAAAATTTGCCAAATTATGATCATTTAGCATTTTATAAAGAATATAAATTAGATAGATTTTTTAATGCATTTTCTCAACAGCCATTAGAAGATTATGATTTAGAAATAATGTATCCAAATAAAGATTATAGTCAATTTGATATATTTTTAAGATGTATTTTAAATCCTAATACAATAACTACTAATTATGAATTACTAGATTTAATTGTTGAAGCTAAATCATATATTTATCAAGATATGAATGTTAAAAAAGATATAATATCATCATTTGATTATTATTATTCAATGAAATCTGATATAAGATATGGCTATAAATATAATATTAGAAATTTAAATTTAAATAATATTGATAAATATAATGACTTATCTAAATTACAAAAAGGAAATGTAATACATGCAATATTTTATGGATTATTAGATGAATTAAAATTATTTAATGAGGATTTTGAAAATAATCATTCCTATTTTGATATAACAAAAGAATTATTAAATACAAATACTATATTTAACTATAATAATTTTTATGAAATTTATAAAGAAGATAAAGATGGTATATTAACTGATTCTGTAATTCTTTTAATAAATAATCAAATAAAAGATGATAGAAATGAAATCATAAAAACATTTAATAAATTAAATCTTCAAATATCATCTTATTTAGATAGAATGATTTTTGAAATTAATTCATATAAAATGAAATTAAAAAATAATGAAAGAAGAATTATTTTTATTCATTCTGCAGGTGATTATCAAAAATCCTTTGTGCTTGATAATATACTTCCATTATTACCAAGAGATTATACATATTATGTTGATATAGATTTAAAAGATAGTTATAAAATAATGCAATTTAGTCAAAATGGCTTTATAACAAATAAAAATAAAAATAATATTGTTGAATTAATAAAGAAACATAAATAATTTTCCAAGTTTAAATAGCTTGGATTGATTTTTCTTTTTTAACTAGCATTCTAATGCAATATGTGCTAAAATATTTACTGCGTAAAAATTATAAATTTTTATGTGTAAAGAAAGAAGGAATTTAATTATGTTAAAAATTGATATTATTTCTGGATTCTTGGGTGCTGGTAAAACAACTTTCATCCAAAGATTATTAAAAACTAATTTACAAAATGAAAAAGTAGTATTAATAGAAAATGAATATGGTGAAGTTTCTGTTGATACTGATATTTTAAGTGATGCTAAAATTGAAATTAGAGAATTATCTCAAGGTTGTATATGTTGTTCTTTAGTAGGTGATTTTTCTAAATCACTTAATGAAGTAATTAAAACATATAATCCTGATAGAATTATTATTGAGCCATCTGGAGTTGGAAAATTATCAGATATAATAGTTGCAATAACAAAAGCTGGATTAAGTGATGCCATAAATTCGTTAGTTTGTATGGTTGATGCTAAAAAAGCTAAAATGTATGATAAAAACTTTGGTGAATTTTTCGTAGATCAAATTAAAAGTGCTCATACAATCATCTTATCAAGAACTGATATTGCAAACGAAGAAACTGTAAAAACAGCAATTGAAATTGTAAGAAAGCATAATGAAAATGGTGTATTAATTACAACTCCAATTAAAGAATTATCAGATGAAAATTTACTTAAAGCTTATGAAGGATTTGATACAGATTTACTTTCAGATATCGATTTAGATGTTGAAGATGAAGATGAATGTGATGATCCTAATTGTAGCTGTCATCACCATCATCATGACGAAGATGAAGATGAATGTGATGATCCTAATTGTAGCTGTCACCACCATCATTATGACGAAGATGAAGAACATGAACATCACCACCATCACCATGACGAAGATGAAGATGAAGATCATGAACATCACCACCATCATCACGACGAAGATGAAGATGAAGAACATGAACATCATCACCATCACCATGACGAAGATGAAGAATGTGATGACCCTAATTGTAGTTGCCATCATCACCATCACCATCATCATGGACATGATGCAGATGAAATATTTTCCTCATTTGGTATTGAAACTGCAAAAAAATATGATTTAGATAAATTAAAAGAAGTATTAAATGATTTAGCTAGTGGTAAATATGGATTAGTTGTTAGATCAAAAGGTATCATTAAAGCTTTAAATGACAAGTGGTATTTATTCAATTTAACTCCTGAAGAAGTAGAAGTTTTAGAACATGCTCCAATTCATACTGGTAAAATTGTAGTTATTGGCTCTAAAATTAACGAAGAAGAAATTAAAAATTTATTTTAGGTGATAAATAATGGTTAAAGAAGTCCCAATTTATGTTTTTTTTGGATTCATCGAAAGTGGCAAAACTACTTTAATCAAAGAAATTGTAGAAAATAACGATAATTATCAAAATAATTCAACTGTTATAATAACTTGTGAAGAAGGCGAAGTTGAATATGATGATGAATGGTGTGAAAAATATGGAGTTTCTGTTGAAGTAATTTCAAGTAACGAGGAATTAACTAAAAAGAAGCTTGAAGCAATTGATCACCATTATATGGCTGATAGATATGTTGTTGAATTTAATTCATTTTTTGATTATGATAATTGGGAGGTTCCTGATTATATGGCAATTTATCAACATATTACATTGATTAATGCTCAAAATTTTAATGTAATGTTTCAAAATATGAAAAAAATCTTTTCAACTATTTTAAGACCAGCTGATTTAGTTATTTTTAACCGTTGTGATGGAATTAAAGAATTAGGCAATTTTAGAAGACAAGTTAGAGCTATAAATCAACAAGCTCAAATTGCTTTTGAAAATAGTGATGGTGCCTTAACTACAATGCTTGATGAAGATTTACCATATGATTTATCTAAAAATGAAATATTATTTGAAGAAGATGTTTATCCAATATGGTATACAGAAGTATTTGATAAATATGAAAAATATTTCAATAAAACATTTAAATT
>CAJOOI010000044.1 GCA_905236105.1 uncultured Acholeplasmatales bacterium | reverse complement strand
TGCATGTATATATAGACCTTGGATTAGAGATAGTCGAGTAGTACCTGCAGGTGATTCAATTAAAACCGCAACAGGCTATTCTTTTCCGAGTGGTCATACATCAACAGCCGGACCTTTAGCAGGTGGTATGGCTGTTACAACCTGGAAAAATAAATTTTTAAGAATTTTATCTATTATTTTTATATTATTTATCTTATTAACAGCTTTTTCACGTAATTATTTAGGAGTACATACTCCACAAGATGTGTTAGTAGCTTTATCGATTACTGTACTTTCACTTGTAGCAACTCATTTTATTTTTAAATATTTAGATAAACATCCTGAAAAAGAAGATTTATTTTTGTTATTAACATTATTTATTTGTTATGGAGGTCTACTTTATATAACACTTAAATCATATCCAATGGATTATAATGATGCAGGTAAATTAATCGTTGATCCACAAAAAATGATGAATGATGGATATGGAGATATCGGAAAAGTAATGGGATTTGCTATCGCAAGATATATTGAAAAGAAATGGATTAAATTTAGACCTACTGGTTTTACAGTAAAAGGTGTTATTGTTTGCTTAATTTGCTTAGTACCAATGTATTTCTTAAAAACATATTTATCACCAGTAATAGTTTCATTCTTAGGTTCTCATTGGGGTAAATTAGTATTTTCTATTATTTATACAAGCTATTTTATAGCTTTAATACCACTAATAATAAAACTAATGGATAAGTGGTTACATAAAGAAAAGAAAATAGAAGAAAAATAATAATTATTTTTATTTTATTAGTGCCAAAATTATTAAAGATACAGAGTAAAGGAAAAATAATTATTATTAAATTATAATAATAAAGATAAGAACAAAAGATTTAATTCTTAAGTTCTTATTTTTTTCGAATATAATTCTAAATATATGCTAAAATATTATTAAAGAAAGTGGGTTAGGCATATGAAACATAAAAAGAGATTTATGAATTTTTTTATTATTATTTTTCTTATTAACAATATTTACAATATCTGGATGTAAAACAAATAGCCAAGATATAGTATTTGATTCTTTATCTCATGACGGTTACACTTTAAACAAAGTAGTAATATTAAGTAGACATAATATACGTTCTCCACTTAGCGGTAGTGGTTCAGCATTAAGCACAATTACACCTCATGAGTGGTATAATTGGTCATCAGACCCAAGTGAATTATCTGTAAGAGGTGGTACACTTGAAACTCAAATGGGCCAATATTTTCGTAAATGGTTAGAAAAAGAAAAATTAATTACCAAAAATTATCAACCTCTAAATGATGAAATAAGATTTTATTCAAATTCAATGCAGCGTACTATTGCTACAGCAAAATTCTTTTCAGCAGGATTATTTCCTGTTGCAAACACAAATATTGAATATCATATGAATTTAAATACGATGGATCCAGTTTTTACTCCACAATTTACATTTATGAATGATGAGTACAAAGAAGCTGCAATAAAAGAAATTAATAATTTATTTTCAGATAAAATAAAATCATTAGAAGAAAATTATAAATTATTAGAAGAAGTCATAGATTTAAAAGATTCAAAAGATTATAAAGAATCTAAAATAACAGAATTTAAAGCTGATGATACCATATATGATTTTAAAAACTTTAATGAACCTAAAATGTCTGGTTCATTAAAATTAGCATGTTCAGTAAGCGATGCATTAGTACTACAATATTATGAAGAAAAAGATGAATATAAAGCTGCATTCAACCATAATTTATCATATAATGATTGGGAAAAAATAGCCAAAATAAAGGATGTATATGGCGATGTATTATTTACTGCACCTAGTGTAGCATATAATGTAAGTAATCCATTATTAAGAGAAATAAATAATGAATTAGAAAATGATAATCGAAAATTCAGCTTTTTATGTGGACATGATTCTAATATTGGAAGTGTATTAAAAGCATTAGATGTATTAGATTATAATTTACCTAAAGCAATAGAGAAAACAACACCAATAGGATCTAAAGTAGTATTTTCTTTATAGAATGATGATAAAGACAATTCATATGTTTCACTAAATTTAGTTTATCAAACAGTAGAACAATTAAGAAATATATCAATATTAGATTTAGATAATAATCCTGGTATAATAAATTTAAAATTAAAAAACATAAATCAAAATAGAGACGGATTATATGAATATAATGATATTATTACCAGATTTAATGAATCAATTTTACAATATGATTTATTAAAACAAAAATATCATATATATGATTAATAATTTATATGTAATAAATTGTTAACTTTTAGTCATATATTTG
>CAJOOI010000043.1 GCA_905236105.1 uncultured Acholeplasmatales bacterium | reverse complement strand
GTAAGCACGAATACGATTCCTGGGATGATTGTAAAGCTTGCAAATAATGCGAAGACAAACAATACCTCAGTAAGGTTGTCCTGTGCCCAACTAGCGGATATGAACATGGCAGTGATTGCGAACACGATACTTGCAACGAGTGTTAATAAACGCTCAATTGCTTCTTCTAATACTTGTTTCATAAATTAACCCTTTCTTTTGTTTATTGTATTTGTTTATGTATTAATATTATATTTAAATTTTATCGCTTGTCAATATTCCAAAATAATTTAATTTAAAAAAGGACTCTTTGTTTCAAAGAGTCCAGAATGTCATTGAAATGAGTGCTAAGGATGAAGATCCTTTCGTATTAATGCGACTGTAGAGTCAGAAAAGTGTCTTCTTTTACAAAGAACAGATACCATATACATTAAATTCGATTTATTAAATCGAAACAACATAACTCTGACATACCCTATGGTTACCCGGGAATAACTATTCATAAGGATTTGGTTTCCATAAGTGTTTTGCAGCCTTACACCGGAAGCTGGTCATGAGATCAATGTACTCTTAGGTTGAGGCTAGAAGTTACATGTATTCTTGATGACAATATTATTATATGTTATTTATATTAAATGTCAATATTTTCTGATTTTTTATTCTTTCTGTTTTTAAATAATGTTTAGACCTTATAAAACTTTTAAAGAAAAATGGCTTTGAAAGAGAATTGATTATGATAAATTATATGGTTTTCAATGTGTAGATTTGATTAAACAATATGCTGATGAAGTATTATGACTAGGTAGAATATGAGCTATTGGTAATGCTAATAGAGTTCAATACTCCTCTACTTTTAAAGGTTTTTCTAAACTATTAGTGAAGGATTTAATGCAATGAGACATTATTATTAGAACTAAATGAAAATATTGACATATTGCTATAGTAGATCATATTTTAAATTGAAGAGTTTATGTATTAGAACAAAATGGATCTTGAAAGAATAGTTGAAATGGATTAGGAGATAATGCTATTAGAGTTAAAGACTACCATATTAATTGGTATGATTTAGTTTTAAGGAATAAAAAAATAATTCAGAATTTTGAATATGAATTATCGGTTGACATTAAATTTATATTTTGGATCATTATTCTTATCAAGTATTTTCATTATTTCATCGCTAGGTCATATTCGTTTATTACTTCGCTGTTGTCCTAATTCTAGAGTTCATTTGTAGAAATAATTATTATATCAATCCACAAAGACTCATCTATATTCGTTTCATTTTTTAACATAAAAACTATAGCACAATTTATTCTCTGATGAACAAAATGACATTACATATGCTCAGTCTTTATCTTTAGATGGATCATTGTAATTTGGTGTGTATAATTTCTTACCTTTAAATAATATGTATTCTCATTTATTATCTTTTTGGTAATTTCAATCTATTGAATTAAATGATGATATATCTTTTCTTGTAAATTTCATAATTTCTTCTTCATTAAATTCTTTTGCTTTATCATTCGTTGCTTCTTTCTTATTTGGTACTCTTAAATAAACTATTTCTCATGCCTTGAATGAAGATTTTTCGATAATATTTCAGTCTGCATCAGCAAATTGTGTTCATTCTTTCCATTTTCATATTTGTTGTTCGAATTTATTTTTAATACCTCATTTATTACCTCATAAAGAGAGTTTATAAGCATAAATTTTATATTTTTTATCGTTGCTTTCTCTTAAGTATTTAACAGTTCCGGGCTTTAGGACATCATTTTGAATTTCATTATATTCATATTTAAAATCTTCTTCGTAATTATTTTTAGCTTCAATACTCATTTTTTTAAGAATTTAAAGATAAAATTTATTATATAAATTATATATATAAATTAATAAACGTCAAATAATTGAAGAGTAATTTATTTTTAATTTTTTGATTTTTTTATTTTGTTTAGCTAAAAAAATAATGGATTTTATAAAATTTTTAAAGAAAAATATGTTTTGAATGTGTGTTGGTTATGAAAAATCTGTGGTTTAAATAATATTTAACTCCTGAATTTATTTATGCTATTGAAAATAGGCTATCAAAAGTATATAACAGCACACGCTGAAAAATAAAAACAAATACGCGATGAGAAAAATTAAGTTGAAACGGGTTATTTTAAAAACCCTAAAAGGTTTAGGTATCACTATTCTAGTTTGTGGCTTTTTTGCTGCGATGCCTTATTGTGGAGGTATCTTATCTCC
>CAJOOI010000042.1 GCA_905236105.1 uncultured Acholeplasmatales bacterium | reverse complement strand
ACAATTACTGATGTAAGTATTGCAACAACAACAATTCCATATAATCCTAATACTACTGTCAATATTCTACCAAGTGTTGTTACTGCAGTATAATCACCAAATCCAACTGTTGTAACTACTGAAAAACAATACCATATTGCATCCCAATAGTTAGACATTGAAGGTTCAATTGTAACAAATATAAATGAAAAAGCAATAATGAATGAAATAAGAGATATTATTACATCAATTGAATGTGTTTTTATAACTATATTAACTAATAATTTAATTTTTTCTACTTTAAGTGATGGGGAAAGTAATCTTTTTAATGAATTTATTAGGAATAAAATAACATCAATAAATACTATTTTTAAAGCATATTCTTCTTTAATATAAATTATTAATGCAATTGATAAAGCTAGCAATGTTACAGCAATTATTATATTAAGTGTAATACCTTTTTTCGTAGTTTCTTTAGCTATCAACAATACTTGATTTAAAGCCATATTAAGTATTACAACTATTGTTGAAATATAAAAGAAAACATAATTATACCTAGCAACAAACGCAAATACTGAAGCAATTATATATATGATTCCAATTATTGTTAATCTGATTCTATCTTTCTTTTTAGTATATATTAATATTAACATACCTTGAAGTACAGTTAATGTTAAGATTGTAATCATTAAAAATGATGAAGTTCCAATTGAATCATCTTTAGTAATTCTTCCTGCAACAATTAATGAACAAGACATTGTTATTACTGCAAGAATTAAATTAAATATAAGAAAAAAATTTTTCTTTGACTTTACACTGATTTTTTCCATATTTCCCTCCTATTATTCTTCTTCTGGTATTTTGGCGTCAATTAATTTATCTTTTTTCTTAGCCTTAAAATGATTGATTATCATTTTTGCTATTTCTTCTATTGACTCAATTATAAAGCCTGCACCTAATAAATAAATATGAGTTATAAAATGTTCAGTATTTTCTTCTGGTTCAATAAGTAAGAATATAGAATACATAATTTCAATTACTGCAAACATTAAATTAATAAAAGCAACAATATTTTTGTTATGTATTTCATGTAATCCATCATTTACTTCAATAATAGAATTAACTACCGTAACTAATGCCCACATTACACTGACTTTATATATATCTAATCTAAAAACAGTAAGAATTAGTATACCAACAACTATTGTAAATATAGAACTTCCTATATGATTATGTATTTTTTTATATCTTCTTTGAACTAATTCGCTAGATAATTCTAGCATTGATGTTAATATTAAGTTTATTCCAACAATTAAATAAATATAATCACTTATTTTTTCATTTAATAATAAAATTAATATACCACCGATTAAATATAATATTGTTTTAAAAACTGCTAAAGTTTGAGCAGTTTTTAATATCTTTTTTAATGTTTTATCTATTACATTATCCATTACTCAAAATTCCTTTCGCAATATAATAATTTTAACACATTTTAAAAATATATCTACAATATCATTCGTTATATTTTGGATATTTAAATTTATAAACAATATTAAATATTATATTAATTATAACTCCAACTAATATTACAAATGCCGATAATAAATAAAATTTATAATATCCAACATTTTCAATAATAGTTCCAAAAGATACTAAAGCAATACTTTTAAATAATGATTTAAAAATAAATAATATAAATAAAGCACATGTTACATTTCTAATACCACATATATTTTTGATGGCTTTAATTGAATATGGAAAATAAAATCCATATGCGACTCCTCTTAATAAAGAGGCAACAATAATAATTGGAAGTGGTAAATCAAATGCAAACAAAAAAGATCTTAAAAAGAAAGATAGGCCGTATATTATTATTGCTATATTTTCATTTATATGGATAAATTTATTTGAAATAATCATAATTCCAAATTCTATAGCAAGCATACCAGCAAAAATAAATGACCATGTGGAAACAGATAAATTTTTTACATTAGTAAAATATAATGAAATATAAGAATCAGCGCCATAAGATGCGCCAAAAATAATTATATCTACAATTAAGAATATCCAAAATATTTTATTTTTTAATACAGCTTTATAATCTCTTTTTGGTTCTTTACCAATTAAACTTAAATCAAGTGGCTTAATTGCAATAAACCATAATGATGTTGTAACAAATAATCCTGTTGCAAGATAAAATAAGATATCATAATTATCTTTACTTAAATATAATATTAATGCTGCAAATAATGTAGCAATAAAATACCCTAAAGTACCAAAAGCTCTAATAACTGAATAATTCTTATTATTAATTTCAGCATATGCTTCACAAAATCCATCATGTAGAGAATAAAATGGGCTCCCAATCAACGATGTCATTATAGTTATAAAAATAAAAGATCTAAATAATGTAGCTTTTGTATAATTAAATATTAATATCCCTTCTATTATTGTAATTATAATCATCATTATTCGATTGACATTCACATTTTTAGCAAATTGATTCCATATGATACTAGCTATTATCGCAACAAGTGGTGTTATTGCTGTAATGATACCTATTTGACTTTCAAGAAGACCTCTATCCTTTAAAAATAAAACAAAATAAGCATAAAAAAAACAATCACCTAAATATCTAAAAAATGTCATTAAAATAATACAAATATATGTTTTATTTGTTTTAATTGTGTTCATAAATATATCCTTTTATAATATCTAATATATTTTACTATTTATATGGAAAAACACAATATTTTTATTGCATTTTATATTACTTTAATTCCATATTTATGCATGTCAAATATTTATTGCTAATTAATTTTTAATTAGTTATAATGATTACATAAATAAATATATATTTTATGTTGAGGTACTTATGAAAATATTAAAACTTATTTTCTCAAAATGGGGCTTATCAGCACTATTATTTTTAGCCCAAATTGCTATAATAACATTATTAGTTATATATCTTTATGAATACGTATTATGGTTTGCTATAGCATCATTTGCTATTTCAATTTTAGTATTCTTCTTTCTTATAAATAAGCCTGAAAATCCAGAATATAAAATCCCCTGGTTATTTATAATTTTTATTTTGCCAATCATAGGTGCGCTTTATTATCTTATGTTTTCTAATACAAGAGTTAGAAAGAAAGATGTAAAATTTTATAAAGATGCTGCAGATAGATTAGCACCTTTTATTCAAAATGAAGAAAAAGATTTAAAATTATATGACTATATGACTGATGAATACCAAGGTATTGCAAAATATTTAAAAGAAAAAGCATATTTCGGTGGTGAATTAAAAAATGATATAAAATATTATCCAGTTGGTGAAAAAATGTGGGCAGATATGCTTGATGCACTAAAAGGTGCTAAAGAATTCATTTTAATGGAATATTTTATAGTAGACCCAGGAATCATGTGGGACTCAATTCATGAAATATTAGTACAAAAAGCAAAAGATGGTGTAAAAATACATTTAATGTATGATGATGTTGGTACACTTTCAATGCTGAAAAGTGGTTATTATAAGAAATTAAGAAAAGAAGGAATCGATGCTCATAAATTTAATCCATTTACACCAATTGTAAGTGGCATATATAACAATAGAGACCATAGAAAAATATTAGTTGTAGATGGAAAAATAGCATTTACAGGTGGTATTAATTTAGGGGATGAATATATTAATAAAAATGATAGATTAGGTCACTGGAAAGATACAGGAATTAGAATTAAGGGTTCTGCAGTAAATACATTAACTTCTATTTTCTTTATTAATTTTACTATAGCTAAAAAAGAAAAAATAGATTATGAAAAATACATAAATAAAAATCCAGAAATATATAATCAAGAAGGAGCAATTATTCCGTTCGGTACAGGACCTAAGCCTCTATATACAGAACAAGTTGGAGAAGCTAATTTCATAAATATCTTAAATAAAGCAAAAAAATATTTTTATATTACTACACCATATTTAATTATAGATAATAGATTAACTATGGCACTAAAAGATGCTGCAATACGTGGTATAGATGTAAGAATCATTACACCTCATATTCCTGATAAAAAATTAGTATTTGCCATGACAAGAAGCTCATATAAAACACTTTTAGCTTCAGGCGTTAAGATTTATGAATATACACCTGGCTTCATCCACGCAAAAATGCTTATATGTGATGATGTTATTAGTTTTGTTGGAACAATTAATCTAGATTATAGAAGCTTAACACATCATTTTGAATGTGGCGCAGTTATTTATAAGCATGATTCTTTAAAAGACATTAAAAATGATTTTTTAAATATATTTGAAATATCACAACAAATTACAAAAGAAAATTATAAATTATCATTTAAAGCAAAGCTAGCTAATGCTATCCTTGCTATATTTAGAGCTATGTTTTAATACCAAATTTAATCTAAATAAATAGGCATGCTTCAAGGCATGCCTATTTTATATATTTTTTAAATTATATTTATTCTTCCTTCTGTTTGTGAATATTTATCTTTCAATACACCTTTACAAATATCTACAATATAATCAACAACTATTTCATAATCAAATTTAGCGCTAGTAGATAATGATTCATCATTCATAAACATATTAGCTCCATCTCCACCTTTTTCTAAAATAAAGTTATTAGATGATACTGTATAATATTTGTTTGGATCTAAAGCTACATAAGTACCATTTTCCAAAACATATACATCTTTAATTCTTCTTTCGCCCTCTATTTTGACAAAATCTCCTGTTTCTTCTACTACAACACTTGATTTAATTGATGTATCTATTGTAAATTTTATTCCTGAAACTTGGGGGAAACCACCAAATTCTCCTACTGCTTTCCCATCTTCTTCTGTCTTCTTTTGAGTATTTCTTGTTGCAAATTCTAAATAATCAAGGATTGTTTGACCTTTTGTTTTCTTTTTAGCTAAAAGATTACCATACGGGTGAACATCTTTTATTTGCTTATATGTTATATCTCCTTTTGATAAAGCAGCCCTAATACCACCACCATTGATTATTCCAATATCAGAAGCACCAAAGGTTCTATATGAATCAGCAATTAAATTTCCAAGTGTAATTTCTTGATTTCTTGTAATTCTTGCTCCAGTTTCACTAGTAATCTTAAAATCAGTATCTATTGTTGCAACAACCTTATTTCCAAGCTCATCAATTTGACTGTTTATTTCTTTAATAAAATTATCAATTTTTTCACTTGTTTCATCATATTCTTTAATATATTCATGACTTAATTTACCATCTTTAGAAATAGTAATAGATGCAAACTCATTTAATTTATATCCTGTATCAGCAAGTAAAACATCTTCATTTTTCTTGTTTTTCTTTGTTGTCCATTCTAAATCAATATGTGCATGTCCATCTAATACTGCATCATATCCATAAGTATTTGAAATTACATCAACTGAACTATATGGTGAATAAATATCTAGGCTTCCAAGATGTGTAATCAAAATAATATGATCAGCTCCTGCTTTTTTACAATTATCAACTGATTGTTGAATAATATTATAAAACGCATTCTTATTTGATGTGAAATCATATACAACATTACCATCTTCACTAAATGTTTCTGCAGGATTTGTTGCACGTGATAAAGGTGTTGTAACACCAACAAATCCAACTTTAACATTACCATATTCTTTTATAACATAAGGTTTAACTGTCTTTAATTTATTTTCTTTATTACCTGTATAAGATAAATTACATGAAGTTACTTCACCATTAAATTCAGAAAGTCGTTTAGATAATTCATCAACACCATAATCAAATTCATGGTTTCCTAAGGTTACTACATCGTAACCAACTTTATTCATTATGTCAATTACGTGTTTCCCTTTTGAAATAACTCCAACAAATTCTCCTTGCAAGAAATCACCTGCGTCGACTAAAGAAACATAATTTGTTTTTGCAAGTTTATCTTTATAAGCACTTACTTTAGAATATCCTAAATTTGTTTCAAAGCCACAATGTACATCTGTTGTATAAATAATTGAAATATCTTTATCGTTACTTCTCTTACATCCTACTAAAGATAAAACAAATAACACTGAAACAACAATAAATAGAATTCTTTTTTTAATAAATTTCATAACCTACACTTCCTGACTTTTTTTAATTTATCATAAAAATTACATATTTTCTAGAAATAAATAGAACAATAAGAAAAATATATAAAGTATACAATAGAAAATATTATTAAAAATATATATAATAATTTATAAACGAGGAGGAAATTCAATTGAAAAAAATACGTATGCTAGAATTAATTTTATTAACTGCTACTTTTACAACTATTTTATCAGGTTGTTCAAGTAATCAAAATAAATATAACGAAAAAGAAGTAAATGTATATTATATAAATGAAAATAACAATCAAAAAACAAAATTAAGATTTTATGATAAAACAAAAGATATACCATATATTGGTATTAAAAATTATTACAGTATCTTATTAAAAGATACACCACTATCAACAAGAAGTAATCTTAATATATCACATGCAGGCAATGAATATACTGTAGAGACACCAAAAGGTGGGGTTGCAACAATAAATGTAGATAAAGACACTTTTAAAACAAATAATTTTATATTATTTAATTCAACTAATTATTTTAATACATCTAGTGATACAGGATTACTTCAATTAGATGGTATGCCTTGGATTAGAGTTAAAAATATTACTTACAACAAAGAAGCTTCACCATTTTATGTTGATTTTTCTAAATATAAAATAGATTTATTTGGTGATGAAAATGATGTTTATTTTCCTTTTAATACAGTATGTGATCTATTTTTAAATGAAAATTTATTAAATTGTTCATATAATCAAAAAGATATTTATGTAATAAATGGCACCTATAGTGAAGAAACAAATCAATTTAATAATTATGTAAATCCTATTTTTGAAACTGAATTATCAGATTTATATCTTGAATATAATTATATGGAATATTGCTTTACTTATGACAAATTATTAGGAAGACCTGGAAGATCATCAGTAGAAAGAAATTTAAATTTAAATAATGGATTAGATTATGCTTTATCTAATAATGAATTAGGAAAAGAAATAAAAAAGCTTCTCTTATCTTCAAATAAAGATGATTATTTTTTAGGTACAATATTAATGAATGATATTTTTGGTGATGGCGGTCATTCAAATTTTATTCAAATAAGTGATTATATTTCTCTTTTAAGCCCAACTGAACAACAAAAATATATGCTAAGTGCATATAAAAATATTCTTGAAAAAAGATCACAATTTATAAGTGAAGGTTATAAAATATTAATTGATTCTGAATTAACAATTAAAGAGCAACTTCTTGTAAGAACTGCAAGAGAAAGAATGTTTGGTTATAATCTTGATGAAAATAATAAGATGAAAACTATTGTTGGAACTAAAAGCTATTTCAAAAAAGGCGATACAGCCATAATATGTGTTGATGATTTTATGGGTGAAGTAAATAATAGATATTTATGGGAAGATTATTATGAAGGTCGAATTGATAATATTCCTTTTGATGAAAAAACAGGCGGTGCAGTTGGTGCACTTTATAATGGACTTATTCAAGCAAAAAAAGACAATGTAGAAAATGTTATTATTGACCTTTCTTCTAATATGGGTGGTTCTGTTGATGAATTGATGTATTTAGTTGCTATATTAACAAATAAAAAGCAGATTAAGCAATATAACAATATTACAGGTCAATTAATGACTGCTGAATTTGAAATTGATATAAATTTAGATAGAGTATTTGATGAAAAAGATAATTATGATATGGTTGGAGATTTAAATCTAGCAGTAATAACATCACCTAATGGATTTTCATGTGGTGGAATTTCACCAATTTATCTACACGAAGCCAATATATTTACAATGGGAGATAATTCAGGTGGTGGATCATGTTCAATATATTATCTTTATGATATATATGGATTAAAGCATATTGCATCATCTCCTCATCAAATATTTACATTAAATGGAGCATCAATAGATGCAATAAGAAATCATTCATGTGATAAATATATTCCTATTCAAGTTATAGATGGTGTTAAATATTATGATGATTATTTTGCTATAGATAAATTAAAAGAATATATTCAAGAACATTATAAATCACAAGAATAAGATATTATAATTAAAAAAGTATAGGTTAATCCAAAATAATGTGGGTTATATCCTATACTTTTTTTAATTTAATTTATTTATTTTTCTTCAGTTTTTTCTTCTTCAAACGGTAGAGCATGTAAAATAAAATCACTTAAAAATTCTTGAGCATCATTATATTCTACTAAATTATCTAATTTAACTGCATTTAAATCTACTCTTACTGCTTCACCTTCAACAAAATATTCTTCTACTGTTGTGATTTGATTATCATCAACATCTTTTAGATTGCCTTTATCTAAAAGATATACAAAACAATTTTTTAAATCATAGCCAAAATATTCAAAGCCATAATTTTCCAAATCAAATCCAATCTTGCCTTTGATTTTAACATCTTTAGCATTATCAACTTCAAAATTTTTCTTGAAAAAATCAGTAAAATCAAATAGGAATGATAAAAATATTTTTTCATCACCAGGAATAATTTCAAAATTATTATTATCTACAAAATTAATAAATTCATCATCACTTAATTTTTTAGAATCCAAAAGAATTTTCTTAAAATATTCATCAACTGATGAAGATAAATAATACCCATCCATAATAAGCATTCTAGACATCAAATCGCTTATTGATGTCTTTAAGCTGTCATTTTCTAATAATGATTGAGAAATTTTACCATTAAATTTATCATTTTTAGTACTATTATCAATTAAATTAGTCATATCAGATATAGAAGATAATTGACATTCTTGATTTTTAAGAAGCATTGTAAGCTGATAATCTTTTGTATTATTAGTTTTTTCTTCTTTTGTTTCATTAGATATTTTATCTAATTCTTTATAATCTAAAGATATTGTTTCGTTTTGATTACTAGTAATTAAACCTTCTCCACTAGTTATTAAATCAATTATGCCATTAGCACCTTGATTTCCTGATAAATATGCTACTCTAAATGAACCATTTCCTTCATATGTATATTTATAATCAGCTTTTTCTAAATTATTATCAATATGGGATTCTGTTACATATTTTTGAGCTAAATGAATATTTATACCAAAATTATTAAAAGTAGATTCATCTAGTTTGTTTATAATATTTTTTATTTCTTGATATTTATTAACATTATTACTAGTAGTTGAATTGCTAGAATTACTACAAGAAGCTAATATTGGAAATATTAATAATGCTAATAATAAACTAAATCTTTTTTTCATTATTATTTTTTTCCTCCTAAGCTACAGTAATATTTCTTTCATAGCGTTTAGAATTGAAGCATGTCCAATCATGAAATTTATCTAATTCTTTTTTAGTTTCGCCATTTGCTCCAACACTAAAATATTGATGGTATGCATTATATTCAAATGTATGATATGGTTTTTTTGAATAATCTTTCATTGAGATTTTATAATTTGTATTAAGTGGAAAAAATATTTCCATTCTTTCTTCTGTTGAGTATGAATAATATCCTGCAGCATATCCAGATTGACAAGTTATTATATCACTTTTTCCCATAACATAGCCCTCAATATCAACTTTTTTATCTTTTCCAACATACAATTTTGCATCATTTAAGCCAACAAAAGTCATTCTACCATAATCAGCATTTTCTAAGAATGAAACTAATTTAATTTTATATGCATCAGTCTTATCTTTATTATATGCATCAATATAATAACTATCTTGTGCTCTTACATGAGCTAATGTTACTTCTGTATTATGATTAGCAAATACATCCTTTATATATTTGGCAATTGAAATTAATTCGTTTGGTTTATTCCAATAAGTTGAAACTAAAGGTGCAAGTAAAGGAATAGCAAGTTTTACACCTGCTTTAATAGTATCATTTGACATTGTATTATCAAATACTTTAAATGCCCATTCTATATATTTTGACCTTCCAGTAATACCATAAAATATTCCGCCAACAATAAATGATTCAATAGCACCAAATATATTACTTCCAATATTGCTAGAATTAAATTTATAATTATAATCCATTATTAGCAATAATAAATCCTTTAATCCTGTTTGATATTTGTTTGTATAATCTTTTCTATTTCCTAAATGTGAAGTTAATTCCTCTAGCAATAGCATTTCTGCAATATTAGCATCATAATTTGATTTTGTTCTATCTGGTTGTAATACAGTAAAATCATTATTCATTATTTTATCTGCTAAACCTTTAACTAAAAAATCAATAGGTAATCCATACATGAAGAAAACATCAGGATTCAATTCTTCGGTTGTTATTGATTTTAATAACATATTATATGTTTTCCTATTTGATTCATAATTTGATGGATCATAAAAATTATTAGTAATATATTTATCTGTACCAAATCTTGTAAATCCATATTGACTCATTGCGACTTTAGGCACTAAGTCATTAGGATTTATAATATTCCAAATGTTGTTATATAAATTAGATTTAGGTGCTTCTACTGTTTTAGAATTTACATTAGCTCCCTGAGGTGCTTCAAATGTATAAGCATATAAATCATCATGTGCTAATGTTACATTTTTAGTAAATATCTTTTCATTTTTCTTAATCTTATTATCAAGTAATCCAGCAATTAAATTAGCTGTAGCACCACCACGTGAAAATCCTGTCACCCAAACTTTGATTTTGGTAGTGTTTACATGATTTGAGACATAAGAATTTAAAAAAGAGATTCCTTTATTTGCTGCATTATACCATCCTTCATGCATATAATCAGAATTTGTACCATCACCTAACCACATATTATTTGCCCATTCATTATAATATCCAGAGCTACGTGGTGCTATAGCAATTACAGTAAAATCATCAATTTCTTTTTTAGCTGCTCCAATACCGATAGTATCGAAAGTAGTAATTGATTTATAGTCTTCATTACAATCGAAATCAGTAAAATGTATTTTTTCCAAAAATTCTTTTAATCTACTTGATTGATTTAAAAACCAATTAGTATCTTCTTTACTAGATGGGCTACCTGCAGGTCCTGTAGAATTTGCAAACACCATAGATAAAGATGCTAGATGTGGATTATATATTGTTGATGATTGTCTAAAATAATCATTTGAAACATATAAATCACCATCTTCTATATGTTCTATTTCATCAGTTTTTTCAGCATTAACTTTAAAATTTACAAATAAAGTTAAACAAAATGATAAAATTAAAGATAATGACACAATCATTAATTTAATACCACAACTTTTTTTCATCTATAAAGACCTCCTTTATGATCTTTCATAATTATAAAAAATCTTTAAAAATTATACCACATAAATTAATATTTTTAAATAAACTACATCAAAAAATTAGCCTATTTTTCTATATTGTTCTATATCAAAAAATAGGAATATTGAACTTTCTATTAAACAAGATTTAGTTCATATTCCTGCTTTTATTTTCTTTTTGTATTTTAAAACAACCTAATATGCAAAATCATTATACATATAGAAATACAAATCATACACTCCACGACATGCATTCATTCCTAGATTTGTAGAATAACATTTTTCAAGAACCATCTCCCAAGAACCATATTTTTCATATAATTCTTCCGGATAAGGTCCTTCTTCATGACCATATTTTTCTAAATTTCTTTGCAATTATAATAATCAAACAATTAATGCTTAGAAAATTATAGTTTTTGAAATAGCGGCTTAGCCAAGCCACTTTTAAACATTTGGGCTACAATAAGGGTACAATTTCTTTTATAATTAATTGCAGTTTATTTTATAAATAATATATAGGTAATACAACAAGATTCTCTCTAAGATATAACTTTTTATCATACATACATATAATAGTTCCCATTCCTCTTTGAGAATCTTTTACTTTATCTAAAACATCAAATTCTGAAGTCATATCCGCTTTTGGATTTGCAGTCATTTTTATCTCTACTGGATAAAGTATTCCATTTTCAGAAATAATCAGATCTATTTCACCATCAACTTCAATTTCTTCACCATTAACACTCTTTTTCTTTTTATCTTTACCATTATAATAAAATACATTGAAATCATATTCTAGTCCTTCATTGGAATATGATTTTAGTATCTCATTTATAACAAATGTTTCAAACATTGCTCCGGCCATAGCACCATTTTTTAACGTTTCTGGAGTTAACCATCTTGTAAGATAGCAAGCTAAGCCAGTATCTCTAAAATACAATTTAGGACTCTTAATTGCTCTAGATAATACACTTGGTGTGTATGGCTTCAATATATAAACTAATCCACTCTTTTCAAGAATAGATACCCATTCTTTAATTGTGACTTCAGAAACACCAACTTCTGTTGATATAGTTTTATAATTTAAAACTTGACCAGTTCTAGCTGCAACACTTGTCATAAACTTAACAAATGTTAAATGATTTTTAGCTTTTATTATTTTATTAACATCTCTTTCAAGATAAGTTTTAACATATGATTGGTAAAAATCAACCCAGTCTTTTTTTTTGTTACTGTAAAGTTCAGGATAAAAACCTCTATGAATTTTAGACCATATATCTTTATAATCCACCAAACATTTTTCTCTTTCATCTATGTATTCTTTTGTTGGCACAAAATGCTTATTAAAAGATATATTATTTATTTCTCTCATTGAAAGGCCATCAAGTTCAACAATAGATACTCTACCGGCTAATGATTCACTAATACCTTCAATTAATTGTAATTTTTGGGAACCTGTCAAATAAAAATTCGACATCTCTTCTGTATTATCTAATACTATCTTTAATCTATTAAATATTGTTGGGCATTTTTGCACCTCATCAATAATTAAAGGACATGGATTATTATATAAAAACATTTGTGGATCATCTGTTGCTTGAGCAAGCAATAAATCATCATCAAATGTAACCTTATTAACGCCTTTAAACAAATAATCAAATAAAGTTGATTTTCCAACCTGTCTTGGACCTGTTAATAATATTGCTTTATTACTTGTTGTTCTTCGTTTTAATACTTCCTCTATATTTCTTTTAATAGTATACATAGTAGCACCTCTTAATTTGCGACAAAAGTAAAGTACAACTTTATTTTAGTCAAAACAATGATTATTGTCAAGAAACATTTATTAATTATGTTAGCCAAGCCATTTATGAATAAAAAATAAAAAGCAGGGTGAGAAGTCCTGCTTTCTAACGTAAAACACATAAATCACCTCTTTATACTCATAAGTATTATACTCTAGAGTATAAAGAGTGTTAATGACATAATAAGATTTTAATACAAAGAATATTTAAAGTCGGCTATAGACTGCCAATTTTGATATTTTTATAATTTTGGCAGTGTTAAACGACATTTTACTAAAGCTTTAAAAATTGACTCATCATATTTTAGACAAAATAAAAAGCAGGGTGAGAAGTCCTGCTTTCCATATTTCTTTGCAATTATAATACTAAGTATTTCAATAAATATCTATTTGATAACTTTATATTTTTCCCCCATTTAATAATTCATTAACACAATTGAACTTATAATTCTTTTAATCCTTTCATATCCATCTGATAGCATAAATTCAGCTTTCTCTTCAGTTAAATTTAATTTTTCTCTAATTGCATTTAATCCTATATCAGATGAATAAACATCCTTAATTAGATTATAGTTTTCTTCTCCTATAAACTTTATTTCTTCTATATT
>CAJOOI010000041.1 GCA_905236105.1 uncultured Acholeplasmatales bacterium | reverse complement strand
GGACTAACAGCATATAAAGAGAATGATAATAATGGAGATTAATTCTCCCCGATATACTAGGGCTATGGTACCTTTCTACCATAGTCCTGGCACTTCGTTTTTGTTTTTTTGTTAATTAGTTAATGGAAAAACAATTATTCTAGGAAAAAGAGGTTTTGTTTATGGAAGGAATTAATAAACAAAAAAATGAAAATGAAAATAATGGTAGAACTGGTAAACAAAAAACCTTATTTGTTTTCAAAATAATTGGCAATGTGATTTTTTATGCAATTATCGCAATTTTATTCATTTTTGCATTAATGAATATAAGAGCGGGTAAAGAATCATTCCCAAATATTTTTGGATTTGGTTTCTTATCAGTTCAATCAAACTCAATGGAGCGAGATAATCTACCAGGAAATGATCCAGAAGAATGGAAAGAATATAATATACAGGGATTTAAAAAAGGTGATTTAGTCATATCTAAAACACATAGTGGTGATGCAAGCGACTTAAAAGTTGGCGATGTCATCACTTGGTATGATTCAAGCATTAAAGCACTAAATACCCACAGAATCGTTTATATTAGTGAAGATAAATCATATGTTATTGCTCAAGGTGATAACATTGCTCAATATACTCCATTCAATAAGGCTGACCCACTAAGTGCTTCAAATTATGCTTTAGAAGCTAATGGCCAAACTCAACACGTATCTAGTAGCCAAATATTAGGCAAAGCTACAGGTGTTTGGAATGGTGCTGGATCAGTATTGGATAATTTACAAAAGAATTGGTTATTTTATTTCGTAATTCCAGTTGCTGTATTATTATTAATTGAATTATTCTTTGTATTTAAAAATATATTAGATTATAGAAATGAAAAGAAGAAACTTCAAGCTGGAGCAGTTGATAAAGATGCTTTAAAAGCTGAACTTGAAGCTGAAAAAGCGAAGATGAGAGAAGAATTATTAAAAGAATTTGCTGAAAGGGGCGTAATTCTAAATAATCCTAATCCAAATGCTACTACAGATGAAAATCAAGCTGATAGTACAGAAGCTATAAATCAAGAAACTGAAGAAATAAAGCCTGAAGAAGAAAATACTGAAGTTATAAATCAAGATGAAATTCCATCAACTGAAGATGTAGTAGATAATTCAACATTAGAAACTGAAGCACAACAAGTAGTTTCAAATGAAGAAACAGTTGCTACACCAGTAGATGATAATATGAACAATCAAGAAGAACGAGCTGAAGAAGAAAATTTAGATCGTAATGATGGTCTATTCTTAAATGAAGAAGCAGCTGAAACTAAAGAAGATTTAGAAAACCAAAATGAAGTAGAGGATGCAAATAATGATGCTTCATCAAATGAAGATGCAACATCAGTAGATAATCAAGAACAATTATTAGCTGATGAAGAAATAAAAGAAGAATCTAATTTAGTAAGTGATGCAATAAATGAAATCGAATCTGAAAAAGTAAGTAATGCGATTAATGAAATTGAAGCAGTTAAAGTAAAAAAAGCTTTAGATCAAGTTAAAAAGGCTACTAAAAAAACAACAACTAAATCTAAAACTTCAACTACTAAATCAACTTCTAAAAAAGCTACAGCATCTAAAACAAAATCACCTTCTACAACAAAGAAGGCAACAACTACAACAAAGAAGGCTACTACTTCAAAAACAACAGCTGCTAAAAAGAGCTCTACAGCTCCTAAAAAGACAACAGTTAAAAAAACAACAACTAAAAAATAATTATTTAAAATCCTTTAGATAAAGGGGGAATCTATATGAGTGGTTTTGCTCAATGGTATGTACAATTCATATCTGATTTATGGAATAATATTTGCGAATGGTTTTTAATGCATATAAATATTATTGTAAAAATCTTTAAAGGCGACTGGTGGGATGTAGGTGGATATTTTGACACCTTAAGTAACGCCATGGGCACTTGGAATGCATTAGATTACATTGCATTTATTGTAGTATTAATCATCAATTTAGGATTTATTGTACTTGTACTTATATTGTTATATCAATTATTAAAAAGATACATTAAATTCTGCAGAAAAGAGATTGAAAAAGATGCTTTAACTGAAGAAGTATCTTTATTAAATCAAAAAGTTATTGAATTGATAGATGAAAAAAATAAAATTCTTGCTATGCGTGTATCTCAACTTGGGGCAGGTGCTGTTGGTCAAGTTGGCGCAGATGTATCATCAGGCAAGAAAAAAGACAATGAATCTAGATTCTCTAAGCTTATTGAAGCAGATATTAAAGCAATTGAAGAACCAAAAGTTACAGTTGCTGGACCTGATGATAAAGTTGATTTAGCAGGATTAGTTGATAGATTTATCAATTATGCTGCTTCCCGCTTAAATCTATATTATACTAAAGATATAGTTGCTAGATATTTTGCTGGTATGGCTACTTCAAAATTATTAATTCTTGAAGGTATTTCAGGTACAGGTAAAACATCACTTCCTTATGCTATGGGTCATTTCTTTAAGAATAAGACATCAATTATATCTGTTCAACCTTCATGGCGTGATAGAGCTGAACTTTTAGGTTATTTAAATGAATTTACTAAAAAATTTAATGAAACTGATTTCTTAAAATCAGTTTATGAAGCAAGCTATTCAGATACAATTAATACAATTGTACTTGATGAAATGAACTTAGCTAGAGTTGAATATTATTTTGCTGAATTCTTATCAGTAATGGAAATGCCTGATGTTAATGAATGGAAAATAGATTTAGTTCCAACATCAGAACCACTTGATCCAAAGAATTTAATCAATGGTAAATTATTGATTCCACAAAATGTATGGTTTGTTGGTACAGCCAATAAAGATGATTCAACATTCACTATTACAGATAAGGTTTATGATAGAGCTGTTGCTATATCAATTAATAAGAAGGCTGAATTTATTGATGCAGTTTATACTGAACCAATTAATATGCCAATTGATGAATTAAATGATATGTTCAAAAGAGTTCAATCACAATTTAAATTATCTGAATCTGCAGCCAAGGCATTTGCTGATCTTGATGAATTTATTCAAGCAAAATTCAAAATTGCATTTGGTAACCGTATCTTAAAACAAATCAATTTATTTGTACCAGTTTATATGGCATGTGGATTTAGTGAAAATGATGGTTTAGATTATATGCTAGCACATAAGATAATAAGAAAATTTGAAATGCTAAATTTAACATTCTTAAAGAAAGAATTAGATGAGCTTGTATTATATTTAGATAAATTATTCGGAAAAGAAGAATTTATGGAATCTAAAAATTATATTGCTGATTTAAAGAAGATGTCATAATATTTTATAATCTTATTAGGAAAGGAGTGATATCTTATGGCGAAGAAAACAGAAGAAATTACAGATTTAGAATTGTTTTATAAAGATATATATGATGCCATAGATAAAAGCACTTCTAAAGATGATTATGGTAAATATCTTTTATCTAGAATTCAAGGTGGAAAGAAAAAAGTTTACAATAAGACTCAAACTGAAATAAGAAATTTTGATTTATCTTTCTTAGATCAAATTGAATCAACATATCCTGCAATTTTAAAAATAATGAAAGATCCTAAAAAATCTTTAAAATATGAACAAGAAATTGTAGCAGTAGAAAAAGCTAAAAAAGTTAATTCAGATACAGTAAGACATTTATCAAGTCATACACATTTGATTAAAGAAATAAAAGATGATAATGTAATTCCATCTAAGGTTTTAACAACATATGCAGAAGAAGAACTTGCAACTTATGAAAATAGATTTATTAAATCATTAGTTAAAAGAATAGAGATGTTCTTAGAACATCGATATGAAGTAATGAAAGAATCATTAGAATCTTTTGAAACTGAAAAATTAAATGTTGAAAATAAATTCTTACTTTCAGGTCAAGAAGTAACTGTTAGTGTTGATGTAGCAATTAAAAATGATTTAACAGTCAATATAGAAGTTACTAAAGAACAATATGAAAGATTATTATATGTTAGAGATCAAATTCAAGCATTAAAAGGTACAGAATTCATGAGAACTTTAGCAAAAGCTCATGATGTCTTACCTCCAATTATGAAAACAAATATTATCTTACATAATCCAGATTTTAAAATGTGTTATTTATTATGGATGTATTTAGATAATGTTGATTCAATTGAAACTAATATTGATATTAAAGAAAAAGCATATCGTTATTCTAAAAATTTTGAAGAAGATATGAATGAAGTAATGGTACTTGCTTTAGCAGCTTTCATCAAAAATAGAAATATTAGTGATATTTATGCATCAAAAAAGCTGCCTCAAGTTAAAGCTCCTAGAGTAGAAAAAAATAATGATATTGAATTAGAAATGAATTTAAAAGCTGATAATACTAAAGTTGAAGATTATAGAATGAATGAATTATTATTATCAGAAACAGCTAAATTTTTTGATGCAAGTATGGACGCAAATTATGAAGCTACAGGTAAATATTTTGAATCAGTTAGAGTTGTATATCGTCAGATGCTTGATATGGTAGATCAAATATATCATAAATCATTTGATATAAATGAAGAAAAAAATGATTCACTTAATGATTATGATTTACTTGATTATTTAAGAAATAAATCAGAAACATTAAAAATAATTCATCAGCTTAAACAAGCTAATATTTTAAAAATGAGCAAGGAAGAGAAAAATCTGCAAACTCAAATTGAAAAATTAGAAAAGAAAATTGAGAAAGATGAAGAAATTAAACGTAAAGAAGAATTAAAAAAATTAAATAATGATTCTTCAGATAGCGAATAATTATGAAGAAAAAAATATTTAAATATATAGGAGAAGCTTTAATTTTCTTACTTATTGGTTTAAGCTTATATATTATAATAGAAGTTAGTGTAGCAAATGCTAATAATAGACCACCCAGAATATTTGGTGTTTCTATTTCATATGTTCCAACTAAATCTATGGAACCAGAAATTATGGCAGGAGATTATATTATCTATACTGGTATAGATTATAATGATGTCAAAAAAGATGATATTATTGTATATTATAATAAAGATTTAGAAAAATATATTGTTCATAGAGTATATGAATTATATGATTCATATCTTATAACTAAAGGTGATAATAATTTAGCTAAAGATAGTTATCATGTTACAAATAATGATTTATATGGAATATATCGTGGGAAGGCAGGATTTTTAAAAATCTTTGCTGGAGGTATTAATAAACTAGCTATAGGTATTATTTTAGCCATATTAATAATTAGTTTTATAGTTTTACAATTTATATCTTTCTTTTTAAAAGATAAGAAAGAAAAATTACAAGAAGAAAACAAAAAAATAAAAGATGAATTAAGGGAACAAATGCGTAAAGAATTAATTGATGAAATAATTAATTCAAATAATATCTCAAATGATGATAAAAATATGGATGAATAATGTTTAAAAAGAATCTCAATTATTTGAGATTTCTTTTATTAGAGGAAAAAAATGTTTTATAAAGAAGAAATAATAGGTAATTTAAAATTAATTGAAATTAAAAATAAAAAATTAAGAATAAAATTATTAAATATGGGTGCATCAATTCATTCTATTTATTTTAATAATAAATTAATGACAGAAACACCAGATGATTTAAATGATTTTATTAATCCTAATGTTTATAATGGTAAGACAATAGGAGCCATATCTAATCGTGTAAAGAATGGCCAAATTTCAATAAATAATATAATTTATAAGCTTGATTTAAATGAAAATAAAAATAGTCTACATGGCGGTCTAAATGGTCTTTCTAATCAATTATTTGATGTAGAATATAAAGAAAATAAAGATTGTTATAATATTATATTTAAACATTTACAAAAAGATTTGATTGATGGTCTTCCTGGTAATAGAATATTTGAAATTACATATTCGTTATCTAAAAATGAAAATATATTTAATATTTCATTTAAGGCAACAAGTGATAAAGATACAGTTATTGGCTTAACTAATCATACATATTTTAATTTAGGAGACAATAATATTAATAATTTATCATTAAAATTAAAATCTAAAAAATATGTAGAACCTAATTTTGATGATTTAACCCCTAATTTATTAAAAAATATTACAAATGCTTTAGATTTTAATGAATTTAAATTATTAAATAAGGATATAAATAATCATTATCTTAAAGATAATAAGACAAAAGGATATGATCATCATTTTATATTAGATGATGGTGTAATTGAATTAAAAAATAATGAAATATTGCTTAATATTAAAACTGATTTTAGCGGTGTTCAAATATATACTGACAATTATGCAAACAACATAAAAATGATTGATACTGAGTGCATATCAAATAGAGGTGTAGCAATAGAACCACAAGATAATACATTAGAAAGAAAAATAATAAAAAAAGATGAATCTTATATTAGATTCATCAAATATAGTTTTTATAATATATAATATTTAAAAAAACAAGAAAATAATAGAATATGAATATATAATTAATACAATTAAATTATTATTCTAAATCATATTTTAATATAATTTCTTCACCACAAAAATCATTTGTTTTTTTAAAGCCATTCATCTCATACACATGAATTGCTTTAGCATTTTTCTCTTCTGTTGATATCCATATAAAAGATTCATTTATTGATATTGATCTTATAATTTTAATTAATTGTTTTATAACAAGCTTACCTAATCCTTTGTTTTGATGCTTTGCTTCTATCATCATTCTTAAAATACAATAATTATTTAAATATTCACCTTTTATATTATCACCAATATAACCTTTAGTAATCATT
>CAJOOI010000040.1 GCA_905236105.1 uncultured Acholeplasmatales bacterium | reverse complement strand
TAATTTACCATTTTCAGAATTGATTTCAATCCAACCATAGAAAGGAATTTCTACAGCTTCTTCATCTTTTCTAATTTCCCAAACGTTAACATCCTTTAACCATCTATCTGGATGTTCTACTTGATAACCATTTTTAATGCCTTGTTCAAAGAAACCATAACGATATCTAATACAGTTACCATAAATAGGAAGGCCAAGGGAAGCAACTGAATCCATAAAGCATGCAGCAAGTCTACCTAAACCACCATTACCTAAACCTGCGTCTGTTTCTTGATGTTCTACTTCATTTAAATCTAATCCTAATTCATCAAATGCTTTTTTTACTACTGGATAAACACCAGCATTCATTAGATTGTTAGTAATCATTCTACCCATCAAGAATTCCATTGAGAAATAATAAACCTTACGGCATTTATTTTTTCTAATTGTTTGATCAGTATTACGCCAATCCCAAGATACTAAATATCTTAACATTTCGCCTAAAACAACATATTGTTGATATGGAGTAGAATTTTCAAATTCTATCGCATATTTGTTTTCAAGTTTTTTAATAAAGTTTTCTTTAAATGTTTTTACATCTTTAAAATTTGAATATTGATTCATAAATAATACATTAATTAATATTCTAATTAATTTCTCCTTTTTTAATAGTTCAAGTTATTTTAACATGAATTGAAAAATTTTTATATATATTAATATATATAAAAACGTTTACTTATTAAAATATGACTAATTATTTTAATTAATCATATTTTAATTTATTATTATTTTTTTATTTTATCTTCATCATAACCAGCTTTTAAAACTGTTATACCAAGTGGTGGAATAGTCATCAAAATTGATTTTTGTCTACCATATTGTGTGTATTCTTCAGTTCTTAAAGGTAATGGATTAATTCTATTTGAGCCATTATAAATATCTTTATCTGAATTTATAATTTCAGTATAATAATCTGCATTAAGTGTACCAATACGATAATTATCATATGTATTTGGTGTACAGTTCATAACAACGATAACATGATCTTTTGGATCTCTTGCTTTACGAACCCAAATATAGATTGATTGATCAGCATTATCGGCATCAATCCATTCAAAACCAGCTGGATCGAAATCTAATTCCCATAAAGCAGGTTCATTTTTATACATTGTAGTAAATTCTTTTACAAATCTAAATGCAGAATCATGTAATGGGAATTGTAAAATACTCCATGGTAATTCTGATTCATAATGCCATTCATCATATGGTGCAAATTCTTGACCCATAAACAATAATTTCTTTCCTGGATGTGTCATTTGGAAACCTATTAATGTACGGAAGTTAGCAAATTGTTGCCACTGATCACCAGGCATCTTATTTAATAAAGAACCTTTCATATGTACTACCTCATCATGAGATAAAGGCAAGCAATAATATTCACTATAGAAATATGACATACAGAAAGTTAATTCATAATGGTGATATTTACGATAAATTGGATCACGTTTAAAATATTTTAATGTATCATTCATCCAACCCATACACCATTTATAATTAAATCCTAAGCCACCCATATCAGCTGGTTTAGTTACATTTGCATATGCACTTGAATCTTCAGCCATCAATAAGAATCTATCGTCTTTAGCAAATAAATTATATGAAAGACCTCTTAAGAAATCATGTCCACCTTGGTTAGTACCACGTTCAGGATTAGCCATATAATAAATAATGTTACTTACAGCATCAATTCTAATTCCATCAATATGAAAATATTTCATAAAGAATAAAGCGTTCGAATATAAATAAGATCTTGTAACACCTTTACCTAAATCTAAATTTGCAGTACCCCATTCTCTATTTTCTCTATCTTCTTCTTTTTCATAATCATATAAAAATGAGCCATCAAAACGATATAAGCCATTATAATCTTTACAAATATGGCCAGGTACCCAGTCAAATATAACACCAATTCCATTTTGATGTAATTGATCAATCAAATACATTAAATCTTTTGGTACACCATATCTTGGTGTTATTGCATAATAACCAGTGCCTTGATATCCCCAAGACATATCAAGTGGATGTTCATAAATAGGCATTATTTCAACATGTGTGTATCCAAAATCTTTTAAATAATGAACAAGCATTGGAGCAATTTCATTAAATTTATTAAAACTACCATCTGGTTTTCTACGCCATGAACCCATATGCATTTCATAAATCAAAACTGGTTGATCATATGTTTTTTTCTTAGTAACCATCCAGTCTTGATCATGCCATTCATATCCTTCAATATCATATATTTTAGAATCTCTTGATGGTCTAATTTCAGTATAGAATCCAAATGGGTCAGATTTATATAATATTTCTCCTTGATGTGTTGTTATAACATATAAATATCTTTGCCATTCAAAATAATTTCCTTCTAAATAAGCATACCAAATACCTTTAGCATCTATACAATATAATTCTTGTCTACCAATTTGAAAATCATTCCATTCAGCAATCAAATCTACTTTTCTTGCATTTGGTGCAAACAAACAGAATTCACAACCTACTACTTCATTTTTTTCATTTTTAACTAAGTGTGCGCCAAATACATCATATGCATTTAAGCATTTACCTTGGTCAAAATAATATAGAAAATCGGGATTAATTTTATCTCTAATCATAAATGTTGACCTCCATTTTTTTAAATTTATCCAAAAATTATTATACCATTATGAAAACGTTTTTACAACATAGATTTATTTAAATCTTATAATGTAGTACAAATTCTATATCGTCTTGTGTATATCCTTTAGAATACAAATAATTCCATATTTTTTTCTTCTTTTCAAAATCATTATATTTATCATATTGTTTTAATGCTTTATTATATGTTTCTTTTAAAGCATTTTTATATGATTCTTCATCAATATTTAATAATTTTTCTTCAATTAAATTATTATCAAAGCCTTTTAATTTAAGCTTATGTCTAATCATATTTATTCCATTATGAGAAATAATAAGTCCAAAAATAATAGCATCAATTGTTTTTTCTTCATTTAACAATTTATTATTTTCTAATTTCAAAATAATTCTTTCACAATTATTTTTGAGGATTTTTTTAGAATATAAATATCTTCTTATTTCTTCTTCTGATTTAACATATTTAGCTAAATATTTAATTGCTAAATTATAGCCATATTCTATTTGAGATTCATCTAAGATTTTAAAAAAGTCGACTTTAGATATATCCATTCCTTCATATAATTTATATTTAACAACAAGTAAATCTTCTAAATCATATTCTAAATCATCTTCAAATATAATTTTTGAAGAAGTTTTTCTTTTGTTTTTTATAATTGATTTTACAATCATACAATTCCTCTTTTATCATATTCACCTTTTACTTCTTTACATGTAGTAACAAAAGTAAAGGCTTTAGGGTCTAATTTAACAATTTCTTCAGTTATCTTATACGCCTCATTTTTATCCATTGTACATATTACCATTGTTCTTTCTTGTTTAGTATATGCACCAACTACAGAAGAAAAAGTTACACCACGATCTAATTCTTCATAAATTAATTCTTTTATCAAATCTGGTTTGTCTGTAATAACATAAACAGTTCTTCTGATTCTTGCTGACATACAGATAAAATCAATAACAAATGCTTGAATAAATACAGCAATAGAGCCAAAAACAACAGTTTCAAGTTGATAAATATATGTAAATCCAGTATCTTTAACAAAACCTGCCAAAATTACAATTACCCAATCTGTCATATAGATTGTAACACTCATAGGTACTTTCAATTTTTTATTTAATATTTTTTGGAAAACATCCATTCCTCCTGTTGAACCATTATTTTTGATTGCAAGGCCTACACCAAATCCAACTAAGATAGATCCAATGATTACTGCAACTATCTTACCAGCAAGTTCAGATGACATATTAGCAATAAAATAATTTGAATCAAGAGTTCTTTCTAATATAAATATAACTGTAGGTGATAATATAGTTGCATAAATTGTTTTAATAAAAAAATCTTTTCCTAAAAAAATAAGTCCCATAATTAAGGCAATAAAATCTATAATGTATAAGAATATTGAATTACTAAACCAAGGTAAGACATTTTTAATAAGTGGAGTAAATAATATTGCAAGTCCCATAGTTCCACCACTTATAATTTTAGCTGGATCTAGAAAAAAGAAAAATGAAATATCTAATATTATTACTCCAAGAGTAATTAAAACATATTGTTTAAATCTTTTTTTTAAATCTTTTTTTGTATTTTTACCTTCAATTGTATCTTTTATATATTCAAAATCCTTTTGTTCTTTCATCACTTCTAAATCATTCACAAAAATCACCTAATTTATATATTTTAAATATGAATCAACAAATGAATCAAGTGCTCCATTCATTACTTCATCAACATTTCCAACTTCACACAAAGTTCTATGGTCTTTTACCATTTTATAAGGAGTAAAAACATAGGTTCTAATTTGGCTACCAAAATCTATATTCATGTTTTTTCCTTTTAATTTCGCAAGTTTTTCTTCTTGTTCTTTAATTTTCAATTCAAGTAATTTAGATTTTAAAATCTTAAAACACATTTCTTTGTTTTGTAATTGACTTCTTTCATTTTGACAAGTAACTACAATTCCAGATGGATAATGTGTAATCCTTACAGCCGAATCGGTTGTATTTACAGATTGTCCACCAGCACCAGATGAATGAAATACATCAATTCTTATATCTTCATCTTTAATTTCAATTGAATTATTTTCTTTTACTTCTGGTGAAATATCGCAACTGCAGAAAGATGTATGTCTTCTTTTGTTTGAATCAAAAGGTGAAATACGTATTAATCTATGTACACCTTTTTCACCTTTTAATAATCCATAAGCAAAAGGGCCAGAAATAAGGACCTGAACACTCTTTATTCCAGCCTCATCTCCTGGTTGATAATCAACTGTTTCAAATTTGAATCCTTTTCTTTGAGCATATCTTTGATACATTCTATATAACATTGCTGCCCAATCCATTGATTCAGTACCACCAGCACCTGGATGTAATTCTAAAATACAATTTGAATTATCATATTCTCCAGAAAGTAGGGTTTTAATTTCTAATTTATTATAAATAACTAAAAAATCTTTTATTTCATCATCAATTAATTCTAATAATTCAGTATCATTAGATTCAGATAATTCTTTAATACCTAAATATTTATTTAATACATTATTATATTCTTCTTTATTGTTTTTTAATTCACTTAAAGATGATGTTATTTTTAAAGCATTATCTTTATCATTCCAAAAATCATCTTTGGCAATTTCTTCTTCATAAGAATTAATTAAAGCATCATTTTCTTCTATTTTTAAGGTTTTTTTAAGCCCATTTATTTTATTATCATATTCTGTTATAAATTTATATAATTCGTATTTTTCCATATTTTCACCAACTTGTATTATAAAATAATCATATTATTTCTTCAAGTTATATTGACTTATTTTTTAATATTTATATAATAAAATATTAAAAAGAGGAAAAAATAAATGAAAATATATTATGATGAAATTTACAATTTAGATTCAAAATTAATGAAAAATAAAATAATAATTGAAGATGATGAAGAAATAAAACATTCATATTTCTTTAAAAGAAATAAAATGGAAGCAAATATTATATCAGATGATATAATTTATATTGAAGAAGCGTGTGATTTTTACCATAATGATAATGAAGATATCTATAAATATTATAACGATAATAATACTTTTTATAAAGAATTTGAAAAACCATATGTTTTTAGATTGCCAATCAATATCATAAGGCCTTTAAAACAATATATAGAAAAAGAATTATATGATACAATCGATGAAAATTATGAGGTTTTAAATATTATATTACCAGTTGTATTAATTGATGATGAATATTTCTTATATGATGGACATAAAAGGCTTAAAAGTCTTGCCATAGATAATAGAATGGTAAATGTATATTTAAAAGATATTGAAATTAATGAAGATTTAAAAATGGTTGCTTATATAAATAGGGAATTGAATTTAAAAACAATTGATGATGTATTAATATTAAATCAAGATGAAATAGGAAAAAAATTTTTTGAATAAAATAATAAAAAAAAAACTTTATAAATTCTTTAATAGGATTGGTTCTTACGCTTGATAGGGTATAGAACTAGAATAATCAAAAAGCTTTTAATAAGATGATTTGAAATATAATCATCTTATTTTTTTTGATTGTACTATTCTCTTTATCGGGTATTTGTGGTATAATTATGTTGAAAGAGAGTTGATAATATGGGATTTAAAAAATATGACATTTTTAATGTTAATAACAATATATTTGGTAATGATTTTAAGGTATATGATTAT
>CAJOOI010000039.1 GCA_905236105.1 uncultured Acholeplasmatales bacterium | reverse complement strand
ATTGCATCATAATCAACTTGAGCTTCAGTTGTTGTTTGAGCAGGTGCAGTTGTTGTAGGCTCAGCCTCAGCAGTTGTTGTTGGTGCTGGTGTAGTAGTTTGTCCTTGATTGCCACCACAGGCAGCTAATGTAGCTCCTAATACTACTGCTAAAGGAGCAAATAAATATTTGAATTTCTTTTTCATTATTATCCTCCTATGAATTATTTAAAAGAAATATCATTATAAGATAAAACCATAACAACGTTATTAGTAATATCCATTAAATAACCAGTTAATTTTAGAACAGATCCAACAGCTATTTGTGATTCACCAGTTGCTGGTGCTGGTACATTAAATGTGTAATCTTTAAATGTAGATGCTGCACTATTTTCTGTAACTGAAGCAACAAAAGTTATACTAGCATCATCATTAACTTCTACAGATTTAACTCTTGCATAAGATTTTACACCTTGTTCAGAAGTCTTTTGATATTTATCATTTGATTCATCAAATGTAACATAAAATGGCTTTTGCACATTATATGTATATAAAGGTCCTTGAGTCATAGCAACATATGTACCACCAATTGCTACTTGATAGCTTCCATTATGTAGTTGAACTGTTCCAACAAAATGTACTAAAGATCCTTGGTATAAATAAGAATTAATTTGATCAGATGGATATCCACCATATAAATTAATTGTTGATTTAGTACCATCTTCATTTAATGCTTCTGCAACATAAGAATATGTTGTTGTATATGTAACTGATTTAACATAAGCAACGAAAGATACTTTGAATCCAAAATTTTCTTCTTTATCGAAGAATCTAGGATTTGAGCTAGCTAAATCTTCTACTAACTCCTTAACAGTTGTTTCAAGTGGTTCATCATTGTAATATGGATCAATTTCATCTCCCCATAAATGCAAATGATTTTCTTTAGCATATTTTTCTGCATCTTTAAATACATTATAATATTTATCAGTTGGTTCAGTTTTTGCTTCAGAAAAACCATTTTCAACAATTTCAAGATTTAAATTGACATAATCAGTCATTTCAGCTGTTTTATACCATATCCAGCCTAAATATCTTTCACCATAAGAATCATGTGATGCTGGTGTAGTTGGTGATTCAAGAATTATACTTGTTGCAGCATTTAATTTTGCTGCAGTAAATTTAGAAGCACCTTTACCCCATTTTTCAACTGAACCTGTAGATTCAGGAGTATCAACATTATAAAATCTAATTCTAACTGTAGATGTACCATCATTTGCAGCCTTAGTTAATCTAAATGTTGCAGTATCACCATCAGTATTTGCTTGAAGTGTTGCATAACCAATTCCATTATCAATAAAACTTGAATTATCATTATAAGATTTAGTAAGTTTTAATGTTGTAGAAACTTTGGTAGCAGTTGATGCAGTTGTTGATGTATTAGATTCTTGGGCAGTTGTTGTTGGTACTACTTCTGTTGTTGTTTTTGGTTCAGCAGTTGTAGTATTTTCATTATTTCCTCCACAAGAGGCAAGGGCAGCAAGTGCCAACATGCCTAATGTAGAAGATAAAATTTTTTTAATTTTCATTTTTTATTAAACAATATTTCTTCTTGCATCTGATAATGCTCTTTCTGCAGTCTTTTCACCTTTAATAACATATACTAATGCAGTACCAACTTGTTGACGGCAAACTGCAGATCCTGGGAATGCAGGTGAAACGAAGAATCCATTATTATTTGCAAGTTCTTGAGTCATTTTAATAACTGCTGGTTGTAATAATTCATCATTATCTAAGAAATCTGCAAAATCTGCAATTTCATAAGAAGATTTTCTTACTGGACAGTAACCAGAAGTCATAGAGAATTTAGCTTGGAAAGCTGGTTCAAGGATTTCTTTTAAGAACATCCAAGTCATAAGTTGTCTTTCTTCATCGCCATTATCGAATAATACGATACTTGGGCCTTGAGAAATTTGTTTATGAGAAACTGTACCATCAGCTAATTCAGAACCAGGAATAGGTGCTACACCCCAATCAAATTTACCTTTTGGATCTTGGTAAGTTGCACCAGCAGATGAACCGATACAGAATACACAACCAGTATCAGCACCAGCTGTAAATAATGCTGATGTATAAGAACCATATGTAGTTTGAGTAGAAATATATCCTAAATTATAATAAGATTGAAGTTCAGTTAAGAAATTTTGTTGGTTAGTTCCGTTAAATAAATAACGATTTTCGCCATTTGCGCTTGTATAGCCCCAACCATTTTGTTCACACATTGTAATGAACCAGTTAGCTTCTGAGTCATAACATAAAGGTGTGCAATTTGGATAATTTTCTTTTATTATAGCACAAGCATCCCATACTTCATCCCAAGTTTCTGGAACATCGATATCAAGTTCGTTTAAAACTGAATTATTATAATATAACGCTTCAGTTGATTTAGAATATGGTAATGTTAACATTGAAGTTGCTGAATAACCATATGTATCATAATCAGCATATGTAGTTGCTAAACCTTCTTGATAATATGCATCAATGAAGTCAGCTTTTTCAGCCGCTGTATATCCAACTGCTACATCAGTACCAGCTGCTGTCTTAACAGTTTTTGTACTATTAATAAATGTAGTTAAATCTAATACTTTACCACTTGATAAATAAGATGCAACGTGATCTGAATAACAATATGCCATATCAGGAGTTGTACCAGCACCTAAATCTGCAGTGATAGTTGAATAAACACCATCATAACCATTAGATACTTGTGTAGGATTTACTGTCCAACCAGGATATTTTGCTTCAAATGTAGCTACAGCTGTTTTAATAACATTTTGTAATGAATCACCACAAGTGTTATAGAAAGTAAGAACTTTCTTATTAGTGTCTTGAGCTGTTGTAGTTGCAACTGCAGGTTCAGTAGTTGTTTGTGCTGCAGGTGCAGTAGTTGTTTGTGGAGTAGCTGTAGTTGTAGTTCCGTTATTACCACCACATGATGCTAAACCAAGAATTGTAGCAGAGCCTAATGCTGCTAAGCCTAAAAATTTGATTTTTTTCATTTTTTCCCCTTTTTCTAAAATAAATTTTAACCTTTTGTACCGCTTCGTGATACACCACGCATAATATATTTTCTAAATAATATGAATAATATTAACAATGGTAATGTTACCATACAAGCGGCTGCCATTTTTAGAGTTTGTGAAGCCTGGTCAAATGTTTGATATTTGAAGCCTCCAGAAACCCAGTTACTTAATAATTGCCAATTTTCGTTTTTATTAACTAATTGTGGCCAAATATAAGAATTCCATGTACCTATTAATTTTAATAATGTAATAGATATAATAGTAGGTGATGTTAGCGGTATCATAACTTTTACTAAGAATCTTAAATCACCTGCGCCATCCACTTTTGCTGCTTGATATAAGCTATCTGGAATCTGCATCATTGTATTTCTTAATAAATATATATAGAATACACTAACCATAAATGGAACAATTAAAACTGTATATGTATTATTCCAGCCAAATCCAGCTGAAGATACAGTTACATAGTTAGTAGTTGTGAACAATTCACCAGGAATCATCATTGTTGCAAGTAAAATAGTAAATAATAATGATTTTCCTTTAAATTTAAGTTTTGCAAATGCGAATGCTGTAACAATTGTTAGAATTACACTTAATATTGTTGAAACAATACCAACAATTAAAGTATTAACTAAAATTGTACTAAACAAATTATCTGAACCTTCAATTACTATTTTATAATTTACCCAGTTAACTGCTTCTGGGAAGAATGAAGGTACAGTTTGTCTATATTCAGCATCTGTTTTTAAAGATGAGATAATCATCCAATAGAAAGGTAATATTGCAAATGCTGCAAATAAAGTTAAGAATGCATATATAATTACATATTTAATAACTTTAAAAACTTTAGCTCTTTTGTTTTCTTTTTCAACATCGATTCCTAATGATTCATCAGGAATAACTGTATGATTTTGATCTTTATTAGTTGTATCTTTTTCAACTAATTCTACTTCTTCAGTTTCAGTTACTTCAGCCTCTACTTTTGTGTCTTGTTTTACATCATTAAGAGTTTCATTAACTTCATTAATTTTATTTTCTTCCATCTGAATCACCTCCTAATAATGTACTCGACGTTTGCTTATTTGTTGATTAATTAATGTAATTACCATAATTATAGCAAATAAGACTAAGCTTGCTGCGCTAGCAACACCTATTTGGTTACCACCATCACCAATGTAACGGTAAATTAATCCGACAATTGTACCCATTTCATAATCGCTCTTAGGACCCATATTTGGACCAAAGATACCAACTACTGCTGAATATGCTTTAAATCCACCGATAATACCAGTTGTTAGTAGATATGAAATCATTGGTGAAATTAGAGGTACTGTAATTTTCCATAATACTGTGCCTTTGCTTGCACCATCAATTTTAGCTGCATCATAATATTGTTTATTAACATTTTGTAATGCACCAAATAAAATTAGAATTTTAAATGGAAGTCCTGCCCATACTTCATAGAAAATGACAACAAATCTCATTGCCCATGTACTTGCATCTGCATCTACCCAGTGTACATGCGTTCCAAAGATAGTATTAATCAATCCCCATGTTTCTACATTTGATGTTGTACCAATTACTTGGAACATTGTATAGAATACAGCACCAATTGCTAGTGCGTTTGTTAAATAAGGTAAGAATAATATACTTTGGTATAAGCCTTGTAATTTCTTAATTGATGATAAAGCAACAGAAATTAAAAGTGCAATTAAAGTTGATAGAGGAACAGATACAAATGTAAAGAAGAATGTATTAAACAAACTATTCAAGAAATATCCATCTGTTACTGCAGTTGCGAAATTTTGGAACCCAAAGCCATCGTCTGGTTTTTGAAGATTAAATGGAACATAATTTACTCTAAATGCTGAAATAAGAGTATTAATTATAGGCCAAAATGTAAATATCGCAAGACAAGCTAGCATTGGAATCATCCAAAGCCAACCTTTTTGGCTTCTTAGTACACGAAGTACTTTGTTTGGTTCTTTCGGTTCTTCAGGTAAATTTAGGCTGCTAGATGGTTCTTCTGATTGTTGATTTTCTGATGTTTCTTCGACTAATTCGACTTCTTCTTCAAGATTATTTTCATCAACTATCTTAACATCTTCAGCCATTATCTCAACCTCATTTCACTTTCTTTATTGAAGATAAATACTTTTTCTGGTTTTAAATCAAATTTAAGTTCAAATTTATCTGCAATTGCAATTTGAGAATCAATTATACATCTAACTGTAGGTTTTTGTGATTTTTCATGAGTTGAAACGATTGATTTATCTCTACCCATAACTTCTATATGATCTTTAAGTAATGTAAGAACTCCACCTTCTTGATTATAAACAAATCCTTCAGGTCTTATACCTACAAATACTTCTTGATCTTCAAATGATAATCCTTTTTGAATTATTTCTTCACCGATATAAAGATTACCAGCTTCTATTTTTCCTTCAAAGATATTAATTGGAGGAGTACCTAAGAAATTAGCAACGAATAAATTATCTGGGTTGTCATATATTTCTTGTGGATGTCCCATTTGTTGAACAACACCAAGCTTCATAACTAAGATATTATCACAAATTGACATTGCTTCTTCTTGGTCATGTGTTACGAATAATGTTGTAATACCAGTTTCTTGTTGGATACGTTTGATTTCTTCTCTTGTTTGAAGTCTTAATCTAGCATCCAAATTAGAAAGTGGTTCATCAAGTAATAATACACTTGGCATTTTAACAAGTGCACGAGCAATTGCAACACGTTGTTGTTGTCCACCTGATAATTCGCTAGGCTTACGATTTAATAAATTTTCAATTTGAACTAAACATGCTGTTTCATAAGCTCTTGTTTTTGCTTCTTCTTTAGGAACTTTCATGTTTAGTAGTGGGAACATGATGTTTTGTTCAACAGTCATATGAGGATATAAAGCATAATTTTGGAATACTAAACCTATACCTCTTTTTTCTGGAACTAATTTTGTAACATCATCATCACCAAAGATAATTCTACCTGATGTAGGTGTTTCAAGTCCTGATAGCATAAATAATGTTGTTGATTTACCACAACCTGATGGTCCTAAAAGACCAATTAGCTTTCCTGAAGGTATTTCAACATTTAAATCATTTACAGCTATGACTTGAGTGTTATTTTTCTTGTTTGTAAATATTTTTGTTAAATGTTCTAATACTATACGCATTACTCCACCGCCTTAAATTGTAAAATCTTTGAAGAAATAATTTTCTGTTGAGTTCTTCTTCATTAAAACTCTAAAATATGTAGTTCCATAATCTCTTTCAATTTTTGATAGCTCAATAAAAGATGAGAATCTATAAGAAATTAATTTACTATATAAGTTATCACTAATATTGTACCAAGTATAAGCTTTTACTGGTGTAACCTCAGTATATTTTTTACCTGCCTTACTTGTCTTTTCTGTTGCTTCATATCTTGAATTACCAACCATTACTAAGTGTTCTGCACCAAGTGAGCTTGATAAAATTGGAGTTTGATCTGAAAAATGATATGGGATAACAGATTTATTCCAAGAAGTACCTGTGCTTGATTTTTTTGCAAAAGATTCAGTATCTGTATCTGAATTATATAATGCAGCTTCTCCATTATCAAATGCTGCTTTATCTTTATATCCTTCAACAACATACCAAATTTCTTTATAAACAGTTGAAGATGGCTCTTGGTAGAAATATTTTTCGTTTTCAATTGAAATGAAAACTGCTTTTTCATTTTCTTTACTAGTAGCTTCAATAATTAGGACACTATTTGCATTAACTGCTACTACGATTGCGACAATTAATGTAATTCCAAGAACAACAATGTACTTAGTAAATTTAAAATCAACGACCTTTTTGGCAATCTCTTTGATTTTATTCCATTTGTCCAATTTGTTTCACCTCTTTATCTTTTATTATTAATACAATGTTTGTTTTAAAACCTGATATTATTACATTGCTTACATTACCTATAATTTTATATGGTCCTTTTAAATCAGTCCTAAAATTAGTATAGGTTCCTGCTTTAATTCTTGCTTCTTCTGTAAAATTATTATCTTTATTTAATTTAAAATTTAATATTTCATTTTCATTATTATATGAAATATTAACTTCATTTGGGAATTTATCTATATCACTAACCTCTATATTTAGCGATATAGTAACTGTAGAATAATAATCTTGTGTATATTTTGTT
>CAJOOI010000038.1 GCA_905236105.1 uncultured Acholeplasmatales bacterium | reverse complement strand
TTTTAATTAAATATGTGTCTAAACCAGCCAATAGAAAATTATTTGAAATAATTGATCATGGTAAGCTAAAACCATCAAAATCACTTCAAAGTGCAGTTGGATCAATATTAAATGGTAATGATGAGTTTGAACTAATTGACGAGCAATTTGTAGCTTATTCTACAATATTAAAATTAGTTCAAAATTCATTTAATAGCGATGAAAAACATACTGTTATTGTCAAAGGGGGACCTGGAACTGGTAAGAGTGTTATAGCAATAAATCTTTTAACAAAAATTTTGAATAATGGTTATTCTTGTTGTTATGTAACAAAAAATTCTGCCCCTCGTGCAGCTTTTTCTCAAAGCTTAGTTAAAGGAAAATACACATTATCATATTTAAAAGGCTTATTTAAAGGTTCAGGCTCATTTACAGAAACACCTAATAATACTTTTGATTGTATTATCGTAGATGAAGCACATCGATTAAATGAAAAATCAGGTTTATTTTCAAATAAAGGAAAAAACCAAATTATGGAAATAATCAAATCTGCAAAAATTAGTGTATTTTTTATTGATGAAGATCAAGTTGTAACCACAAAAGATATAGGTTCTATTTCAGAAATAAAAGCTTGGGCTAAACTGCTTGGCAGTAAGGTACATTTCAATGAATCATTGGAATTAAAAAGCCAATTTAGGTGTAATGGGTCTGATGGATATTTGGCTTTTTTAGATGATGTTTTAGAAATTAGACAAACAGCAAACTACAATTTTTTTGATTTAGATTATGATATCCAAATATTTGATGATCCAAATTTAATGAAAGAAGAATTAAAGAAAAAGAACACAAATAACAAAGCAAGAATGATTGCTGGATATTGTTATCCTTGGAATAGTCAAAATGACAAGACTAAATATGATATATTCTTAGAAAACGGATTTAAAGCTCAGTGGAATTTTTCAACTGATGGATTCGCAATTGATCCTAATTCATTTGAACAAGTTGGATGTATCCATTCTACTCAAGGACTAGAATTTGATTATGTTGGTATTATTATTGGTTTAGATCTAAGATATGAAAATGGTCATATAATAACCGATAGATTTAAAAGAGCTAAGTCTGATGCTTCTATAAAAGGGCTAAAAAACAATGAAGAGCTTGGAGATCGAATAATAAGAAATACATATAAGACATTATTATCTAGGGGTCAAAAAGGTTGTTATGTATATTGTGAAGATAAAGCATTATCAAATTATTTAAAGAAAAGAGTATCAGATATTTTAGAAGAAAAGGATAAACTTAAGATTAGTTAGGTGGCAATATGAAAAACTATAAAGTAGAAATAACTGAATATCTTCAAAGAACAATAACTGTCAAAGCAGATAATGAAAGTGATGCAGTGGCTAAAGTTGAAGGAGATTATTATAATGCTAAAGAAGTCTTAGATTACAGTGACCACACAGGAACTGATATTGAAATTTATAATCCAAATAAATTTATACCAAAATTAGATTTATTAATGCAAAGAATTGACAAATTCAATAAAGATAGAGATTGGGATCAATTCCATACACCAGTTAATTTAGCTAAATCCATTTCCATTGAAGCAAATGAATTATTAGAATGTTATCAATGGAATGATAATGCTAATTTAGATGATGTTAAAGAAGAATTAGCTGATGTAATGAATTATTGTTTGCAAATGTCTATGGTTTTAGGTGTGGATCCAATAGACATTATGAATAAAAAAATGGATAAGACTGAAAAGAAATATCCGGTAGATAAAGCTAAAGGTAAATCAACAAAATACAATAAATTATAAAATGGAAGGTTAAATGATTATGGGGTTTAATGATAGTAATGGTGCAATATTAAAAGTTCATAATGACGATAGTATGTATATGTCTGATTGCATGCATTTTTTAAATTCCTTATCAAAGAAAACAGCTACTTATAAATATGCATTTTTCAAGGCTATATTAGATAATTTATTTAATGTAAATGAAAATCTAGAATTGAGTTTTAATAATTTATCATATTCTTTTTCAAAAATGTATTGGAATCTAATTGCTAAATTCAAACTACCTCAATATCAAAATGGAAGAAGAATAAGTTTAATAGAAACAGCTATTTATGAAATTATTGATAATAATAATTTGCTAGATGAAATAGATTTTGATTCTTTAAATTATAAAGAACAAAATGATTATTTAGCTAAAACTCAAAATGTAATAGGTATTAATGTTGTTGGTGCTTTATATTCTGACTTAAATTCAAATATTTATGGATTTAGCAAAAAGGAAAAGAAAATATGGTTTAATGAAGAATCATATAACTTCTTAACCAAATATAAATCAGCTTTAGAAAAACTTAATTATTATGCTTGGATTATATGGATGGAAAACAATTTGAGTATAGCTAATAAAGAAGAAGGTAATCTTGCAATTAAACTTGATAATTCGACTAAGAGAGAATCTCTAGAATCATTTAAACAAAGTTTGTTTGATAAGGGTGATAGTCTTGAATGTTTCTATTGCGGTAATTCTGTATCTTTAAAGGGCTGTCATATTGATCATTTTATTCCATGGAGTTTTGTTAAAGATGATCAAGAATGGAATTTAGTGTTTAGTTGTTCACATTGTAATGAATCTAAAAACAATAAGATTCCTTCATATAATTACTTGACCAAATTAATAAATAGGAATAGGAATATATCTTTAGAATATTATAATGAAAAACTCATTAAATTATATGATAGTGCACTTTATAATGGCTTTGTAAAGTGGGAAAGAATTTAACATGAATTATTATCAAAAAAACGCAAAAGAATATATTAATAAAACAAAAGATGTTGATATGTCTGAAGCTTATCAATTATTTTTAAAATATGCTAAAACAAAAGGCAAACTTTTGGATGTCGGTTTTGGTAGTGGAAGAGATATGTTATATTTTAAATCATTAGGATTTGATGTATTTGGAATTGACCCACAACCGGAATTTTGTGATGAAGCCAAAAAATTAGGTTTAAATGTTGAGTGTTCTGCCATAAATGATTATCTTAATGCTTATAGTGAATATGATTATTTATGGGCATCAGCTTCATTACTCCACATAAAAAAAGAATTATTGAATAGAGCATTTAAAGTATGCAGTAATATTTTAAAAAGTGGTGGAATCATGTATTGTTCTTTTAAATATGGTGATTTTGAAGGAATAATAGATGATAGGTATTATATTTATTTAACAGAAACCACAATTAATAAGTATTTGAATGATACAAGCTTTGAATTGTTGGTAAGTAAAATAACTGATGACAATTTAAATAGAAATAATAAATGGTTAAATGTAATTTTAAGAAAGGTAGATTAAACTTTCTATGATAAATAATAGTTTTATTACTAATTATACAGAAACAACGTTTTTAGATGCTTTAAAAAGGTCAATTGAAAAAAGCAATTCCTTTTGCTTTTCTGTAAGCTTTATTAAGAAAGCAGGATTAGTATTAATTGAAAAGATTATAGAAGAAGCTTTGAATAGAGGCGTAAAAGGTAAAATAATTACATCAACATATCAAAATTTTACTGATATAGCATCATTAAGGACATTTATGCATTGGATGAATAATTATCCAAATTTTAAATGCCATTTAGATTTTAATTCATTTGGAGATAATGGATTTCATTCAAAAGGATATATATTTGAGTATGATGATTCTTTTGAATTTATAGTTGGTTCAACGAATATTACTAGATTTGCATTATTGAAAAATATAGAATGGAATGTATCATTAAAATCTAAAGATGATTTTGATTCATCTAAAGATGCTAAAAAAGAATTTAATGAATTATGGAATAAAACATTAGAATTAAATGATGATTTAATAAAAAAATATCAAATGCAATTAGATTATGCAATTACTAAATGGGATATGGATTATTACGACCCAATATCACTTAAAATAAAACCAAATGCTATGCAAAGAAAAGCATTAAAAGAATTACAACGTTATAGAGATATGGGAGTAAATAAGTCTTTAGTTGTTTCTGCAACTGGTTCTGGAAAGACGTATCTTGCAGCTTTCGATGCTAGAAATTATGATGCCAAAAGAGTCTTGTTTGTTGTTCATAGAGATAAAATATTAAATGACGCAAAAGAAACTTTTATGAAGGTTTTCGGTGTTGAAAAAACATATGGATTATATGTAGGTAAAAATAAAGATATGGATGCAGATTTTATTTTTGCATCTAATATAATGTTATCTATGCATCTTAATGACTTTTTACCAAATGAATTTGATTATATAGTAATGGATGAATGTCATCATGCTGCAGCTGATACATATAAAAAGATTATGGAATATTTTAAGCCTGGATTTATGCTTGGCTTAACTGCTACCCCAGAAAGAATGGATAATCAAGATATTTTTGAAATGTTTGATAAAAATGTTCCATATGAGCTTAGATTAAGGGATGCCATAATTAATGATTTGGTAGTGCCATTTCATTATTATGGCATTAGAGATAAATTAGTTGATTATTCATTTAGCGATGCAAACAGAGTAGCTAAGGAAATTGCAAAAGCAGAAAATGTAAAATTTATTTCAGTGGAAATAGAAAAGCATAGACCTGCTGGCAAATTAAAAGCAATAGCGTTCTGTTCAAGCATTGCGCATGCTATTTTGATGTCTGATGAATTAGAAGAATTGGGATATGCAAGTGTTGCATTAACAGGCAAAAACGATCTAGGTCAGAGGATTAAAGCATTTAATGATTTACAAGATGACTCTAATCCATTAGAGATTATATGTGCTGTGGATATATTGAATGAGGGAGTAGATATCCCTCAAGTCAATATGGTTTTATTTTTAAGACCAACAGAATCTTCTACAGTTTTCTTACAACAATTAGGTAGAGGTCTTCGTAAATATGAAGGTAAACAATATGTTACAGTGCTAGATTTTATTGGAAACAATTATAACAGATCAGTTCAAATTGCTATGGCTTTAGGTTCATTAGGTAGATCTACTATAATTGAAAAACCATATTTAACGGATTTGGTAAGAACTAATTTTAAAGATTTAAAAATTCCCGGAGTAGTAATAAATATTGATGAATTATCTAAAGAAAATATCATTGATTTTATTAAGAATGAAAATTTTAATAAAAAAGCTTTTTTAGAAAAGGATTACGAAAATTTTAAGATTTATCTTAAAAAGGAAAGCTATCCAACACATATGGATTATCTTAATAATGATTGCGCACCTGATTTAATTAGATTTATGAAATCAAAAATAGGGAATAAAAAGAATTGTAGCTATTATAATTTTTTAAAAAAATTGCAGGAGCCAACCTTGCCAATTTTTACGGATTGTCAAATAGATTTAATTAATAATATTTCAGATTTATTACCGATTGTAAGATTAGATGAAATGCTTATTATAAGGCAAATATTGAACGAAAATATTTTAGACTTAAATCTTTTGGTTGGTTTTAATAAAAATGTTACTAATGAATCATTAAATCATGCTTTATACTTATTAAAAAAAGAAAAAATTTTAAAAGAAGATTATTCGTTAAATGTAGATTTTACAAAAGAAGAATTTTTTGAATATATTAATGATTTAATTGAGTATTCTATTGAACGCTATAATATTGAATTTGGTGAATATAATGGTACTTTCTCTTTATATGGTAATTATTATAAAGAACAAATAATGAGAGTATTGTTAGAAAAAAACTTGATGTTCATGAAAGGAACAAAATTTGCTCCTAATGGTGTAACATACCTTTTTGTAGGACTAAAAAAAGATAAAGATAAGCAGGAAAGAACCAATTATAAAGATAAATTTTTATCACCTTATGAATTTCAATGGGAATCAGAAAACAATACGACTAAATCAAATTCTGTTGGATTAAAACTAGCCAATACTAAGCTAGTGCATTTGTTTGTAAGAAAAATGGATGATGAAGATGGTATAACATTACCATTTACATATTTTGGTACTGGCAAATTAGAAAATGTTAGAGAATCATATGTTTCATCACTTCAAAATGATGGAACATATGAAAATGTACCAACATTATTATATGATATAATATTAGATAATAAGGTTCCTGAAGAATATTGGTTTGATTTTGAAATACCTGAGGAGTTGATTAATTGATGAAACATGTTGAAGTAGTTTGTGCGGTAATTAAAAATGATAATGGTGAAGTCTTTTGCTGTAAAAGAGGCCCAGGAAGAGCACTAGAAGGCTTTTGGGAATTTCCCGGTGGTAAAGTAGAATTAAATGAGACTCATGAACAAACCATTGTACGAGAAATAAAAGAAGAATTATTATCTGATATTAAACCAATTAGATATATCGGTTTATCAAATTATGAATATAATAATTTAGAAAAGCCATTTTCAATAACTATGTATGCTTATGAATGTAAATTAATTAAAGGTGAATTAAGATTAACGGAGCATACAGAAAAGAAGTGGGTAAAAAAAGAAGATTTAAAGAATATAAATTTTGCGCCGGCAGATAGACCATTTCTTGAAATAATTAAATAAAAATATTTTTAGAAAATAACACAAATATATTAATTGAGAATTTATTTATGAAATTATTATTTGAAATAGATAAAAAGAATTATGATAATGATGGCAAATCTTTTATAAGACCTTCAGCTAGAGCTATTATAATTAAAGATAATAAAATATATATGGTTCACAGTCTTTTATATGATTATTATAAATTTCCTGGTGGTGGAATAGAAAGTGATGAATCTAATATAGATGCACTAATAAGAGAAACAAAAGAAGAAGCAGGGCTTATTGTAAAAAAAGAATCTATAAAAGAATACGGATATGTTCATAGAATTAAAAAATCAACTGATTTAGGTTATTCTAAATTTGTTCAAGATAATTATTATTATCTATGTGATGTAGAAAATAATAAAGTAGAACAAAAGTTAGATGATTATGAAGCTAAAGAAAAATTCACTTTAGAGCTTATTGATCCTGTAGTTGCAATTAAAGTTAATAGAAATAAAAGTCATGGACCTAAAGATTTAGATATGATTGAGCGTGAAGCTAAAGTTTTAGAATTATTAATTAAAGATGGTTATTTTAGCTAGACCTAATATCTTTGTACTAAAATAGAAATACGGCGTATAATTTTGTCAAAATATGACTTAAATTATACGCTTTTTCTATCCTAAACTTTTCATAAATTATATTAAAATAAACAATTAAATTAGATTAAAACAATCGTAAGCGTAAATTGTGGTGTTGATAATAAAAAGAGGATTTAGTAGGGACTAATCAAATTAATGATTAATCTTTTTCTAAATCCTCTTTTCTATATATCATATTTTTCGGTAT
>CAJOOI010000037.1 GCA_905236105.1 uncultured Acholeplasmatales bacterium | reverse complement strand
GGAGCTAAAGATTTAAATATTGCTAAGCTTCGTTTTCTTCAGGCAGCTTATTGGGGATGCTTTCCTGCATTTAAATATGTAAAATTAATTTGTGAAAAACAAAATGATTTAAAAATGGCAAAGGTTTATGAAGGTCTTTATATGGCCTGCAATAAATTTTTAGCTTGTGGTATAACTAAGATACCTGAAGAACATAAAAAGGAATATTCAAATGAAGTATCTGATTTATTTGTTTTAATATCTTCAATTTATTTAGATATTATTATTGAAAAGCATTTATATAATATCAATTATTCATTTGTTGAAGTTATGCTATTAGAAAATATTTCTATTTTAGCTAAGCTTTCATTTATTGATAAATATGATAGAGGCGAATGGAAAGAAATTACTAATGGTATCAGCAAAGATGGATTAAGGTTCGGGTTTAAATTATGATGAAAAAAGATAGCTTAAAAAATATTTATATTAAAGAATTAGTAGAAAAAAATTTTGAAAATTCTAAAAAACTAAATATTGAAGAAGCAAGAAAGCTTCCAGATTGTGAAGAATATTTTTTTGATGAGCTTCAAAATATTGAAGTGAATGGTTTTCCTTTTGCATCTGATTTTGTTGATAAAGATGGTAATTCATATTCAATGGTAGAATATCCTAATCTATCAAATAAAAAGAAAAAAGAAGTAAGATTAAAATATTATTATTTACCAAAATATCATGAATTATATATCGGTACTACAGGTAGTGGTAAAACAACAGGCTGTGTTGAACCACAAATTAGAGCGCTTGTAACTCAAAAAAATAAACCTAATTTATTTATTTCTGACCCTAAAGGAGAAATATATAATAATAATGCTGAATACATGATTAAACAAGGTTATCAGGTTAAGGTCTTAAATTTTAAAAATATTAGAAGATCAGATAGATGGAATCCAATTAGAGAAATTTATTGTTCTTATATGAGACTTGAAAAATTAAATGATGATTTTTCTAGATTACTTGCAGAAAAATTAATTTCATATGATGGATTTGAATTTAAAGAAAAATCATCATTTATTAATTATGTATTACAAAAAAGAACAACTATTGAAAATGAAACTGATTCTTTAATCAATCAATTTGTTAATCTTTTGTTACCAGTTGAATCTAAAAATGATAAAACTTGGGAACAAGGTGGTCAAGAAGCAATGACAGGTATTTTATATATAATGCTTGATCTAGCTATAAGACATAAAACTACAGGATTTACTGAAGAAAAATTTACAATCAAAACAATGTTTGATATCTTCAATCATTTTACTAAATATTTTGATTCATCTGATCGTGTAGGTTCATCTAGTGAAGAATTAACAGAACATCCACTATTAAAAAATAATTCGAAAGCATTTATCAAAATACAAACTGTATTTGCAGCTCCAACTGTAACAAGAAAAAGTTATACAACTACTATCAGTAGCCGTATAAGAGATTGGAGTCAAGGTCACATATTTGCCCTAACTACAGGCCAATCATTTAATGTTGAAGAATTAGAAGGACCTTATGCAATATTTATTGTTACTCGTGATTATGAAAAAAGTGATTATACAATTGCAGGATTATTTATTGATTATGTATATCGTACATTAATCAAAAAAGCAGAAGAAGAAATGAGTAAAGATATCACACCAAGGACAATGCATTTTATCTTAGATGAATTCGCAAACATTCCAAAAATTCCAAATTTTGAAATGAAGATTTCAACATCAAGAAGTAGAAATATCTATATGCATTTATTTTTACAAACATATGAACAATTAGATAATGTTTATGAACCAACACAAGCTAAAGTAATTGTTGGTAACTGTAACAATAGAGTATTTTTAGGTTCACAAAGCTATGATACTATTCAAAAATTTTCAAGTGAATGTGGACTTCGTTCTTATGTTACATCAGCATTTAATGATAAAGATGTACCAAGAGAAATAAAAGTAGTAACATCTTCAAATCTTGATTTAATTGAAATAGGTTCTATGTATATGAAACGTATATATACACCAGTTATTTATACAAGATTTATTAGAAGCTATTTTTTAAGAAACGAAGGCTTTTATAAATATTTTAGTAATAATGCATTAAATGAGCTTCCAATGATTAATGATATTATTTATTCTAGTCCAGAATATAGCTTAAATTTTAAGGAATTTATTAATAACAAAAATGAAGACGACGATTGATTTAGTATCACGTAGATGTGGTGCATGTAAAACAGAACATAAAATTAAAAAATCAAATGAATATTATAAGATTCAAAAATTATATTTTTATAATGAAGATACACTTGAATCTTATGATAATTTAATTGAGGTTTGTCCTGATTGTGGTTATACATCATTAAATATTGAAGAAGAAGTTAACCCTTCTATTTTAATAAGCGATCAATATCTATATGCTGGAGTTGAGGCAAAAACTGAATTTGATGCCTTATTAAAAAAGGCAATCTATATTGCCGAAAGAGAAGATAGGTTTAAAGAATTAGCTTATCTTTTGTTAATAGAAGCTTGGTATCAAAAAGATAATAAATATATTACAAAGGGTTTTTTTGATGAAGCTAATGAACAAACAAAAGAATTAATAGAGCTATTAAAAAAATCAAATGATGAAGAAACTTATCCATTAATATTAGATTTATATCGAATTGGTAAAGATCAAGAAAAAGAAAAAAAAGAATATGAATTATTAAAAAATAATACTTCTAATGATGAAATAAAAAATATATTAGATGTTATTAATTATTTAACAATTAATAAAGATGATATTAGATTAAGCTTTGATGATTTAGAAGAAATAAAAAAAGAATTAAATGGAGAAGATAATACAGATAGTATATTAAGAATAGAATTAGAAAAATTCTTAATTACAGAAATGGGTGTATCAGGCTTAGATATCATTGGAACTAAAGAAAAAATATTAGATGATGAATATTTTGGGGTAATAAGATTAAAAAAATCTAAGTTATTTAATGAATTAGATAAAATATGCACCATCGAAAATGAAGATGGTAAATTTGTTTTCATTTATGATTTAGCATTTAAAGAAATAAGAGTCTTAAATATGAAAAAAAAAGAAGATGATAAATATTATGTTGCTGAAGTCAAGGATGAAGATGATTTAAAAGAATGTTTAGAAATGTGCAGCTTAGATTTAGCAAACAAATTAGGAAGGATACTTACATATGATTAAAAGAATAGGACACACAAGATCATTATTTTTAGTAGGAGAAATTGATAGTGAAACATCAACTTCTGCCGTAACAGAATTATTAACTATGGCCTCAGAAAGTGAAGAAGAAATTACTATCTATATCAATTCACCTGGTGGAAGTGTAATTGATGGACTTGCAATATTTGATACAATCAATTACATCAAACCAAAAGTATCAACTGTAGTAATAGGCCTTGCAGCATCTATGGCCTCATTCTTATCATCAAGTGGTCAAAAAGGAATGCGTTATGCACTACCTAATTCTGAATTTTTAATTCATCAACCACTTGGTGGTATTGATTATGGTCAACAAACAGAAATTCAAATTGTTGCAGACCACATCAAAAAAACTAGAGAGAAATTAGAATCTATATTGGCTAAAAACACAGGAAAATCAATTGAACAAATCCATATTGATTGTGAAAGAGATAAATATTTATCAGCTAAAGAAGCATTAGATTATGGCCTTATAGACAAAATTATAGGCAGCGATAATGAATAATATCAAAAAAAATTGTAGCTGTTGTGGTACTGAAAATATCATAACTGTGACAGATTCAAAACAAAAATTAAAAAACATCCGTTATTTCGACCCTTCGTTATTTAAACATGATGAATATAATGAATTGATAGAAGAATGTATGGAATGTGGTTATGTTTCTTTTGATTTGTCTATGAAAATAGATTTTGACAAATCTATTATTATTTCACCTGATTATACACAATATCAAGGGAATGATTTTATTTCTAGATATTCTAAATTAGAACAAATTTTAAAAAATTCAGATCATCAAAGAGATTATGTCGTTTTACAATTATTAAAAAGCTTGTATGATGATGAAAATCTTCCATATAATTATCGAACATGTATGAATTTAGTAGATAGACTTAAAAAAGATATTAAAGATAATAACGATATTATTTTAATTTCAGATATTCTTCGTCTAAGAGATAGAACAATTGGAAAAGAATTTGTTGGTGAACAATTAGGAAAAATAGATGATGAAGAAACTATTTCTTATTTAAAAAGAGAATTAGAATTAATGAATAAATCAAATACTGATATATTTTCTTTTGAAGATTTAGAAGAATTAGAAGAAAATATAAAAGCTGGTATGTCTCCGCTTCAAAAAAGATTTTATGAGCTTTCGAAAAAATATTCAAATAGAGGCACCAATAATCCTCAAAATTCAGATGATGACGAAAAAGATGATGCCGAAGAAGATAATGACGAATATGATTATGATGAAGAAGACTATGAAGAAGATGAATACGATTATGAAGAAGATGAAGACGATTACGACGATGATGAGGATGATGAATTAGAAGAAGCAATATTAGTTGAAGATTTTGCTAAAAAAATTGCTTTGAAAGAAGAAGATGTTACTGATATTGTATCAAAAATTTTAGATTCATTTTATAATGGCATATTAGTATCAAAATTTTCTAGTAATGATGAAGATAACGATGACCATCATCTTTATAAAATAGGATCTATAAAAATTGATTTATATCATATAATCATTATGTATGATTATGAATATATTACAAATTCAGAAATTTTTGTTGCATATAAATTAGAAATGATAGAAGGTAAATATTATCTTACAAAAATTCGATATCAAGATAAATATCTTAGAATTTTTGTAGCATCTGAAGCTCTAGCAGATATTTATAATAAATGTTAGTTTTTATTTATAGTATGGTAGGTGATTAAATTGAAAAATAAAAAAATATTAATAATAGTTGCCTGTCTTTTGCTTTTTTGTTTTGTAAGTTGTGCTTTAACTGATGAAAATAATCAAACATCAGGCCAAGAAAATCACAATAAACCAACTTTGCCTGAAACTACAATAATTGAAGCTTCTACAAATATTCCTACACCTAGTGAACCTACTTTTACATCAAGTGATACACATTTGCCTGAAATTAATATAATTATTACAGATGATGAAGAAAATAGGCTTACAGATAATAATCTCATTTATAATAAGAATTACATAATAAAAAAATATGTTGATGATATAGAATTCGATTTAGAAATTGAATTTGATTCATCATTTTTCATCTATAATAAAATTGATAATGGTTATGTATTTAAACCAATATTTTTAGGTAATTATCAATTTGAAATTGAAAATAATACATATTTATTTACATCTTCAATAGAAAATAAAAATTTATGTAGTGATATCTTAGATAATAAACAATATTTAAATAATGAAGAGATATCTAATTTAGAAAATATTTATATTTCATCTTCAAATTATGATTTAGATGATATTTTAGATATATTCATTAATTTAAAAAATATATATTTTGAAAATATTAATTCATTAAATGATGGAATTGTTAATTTATCTAAAAATTATAATGTATTTGTTCCAACAGATGTTTTTAATGCTCCAACAGAATTTTTAATTAAAGTTATTAAAGATGAAGAAAATCATATAGAACCATTTAATAAAAATAATTTAAATGAAAAATTTGTAATTTATTTTTATGATGAATTATTTGAAAATAAAATACAAATAATGAATAAAACAAATGATAATAATTTATTAAAACCAATAAAAGATGGGTATACATTTAATTGGCTAAATAAAAAAGGTGAAGTAATAAATAATTTAGATGGTGAAAATTATTTATTCTTAAATTCAAAAATAAATAATTATGATTTGATTTTAAATTATAATTATCCAATTAAAAACGAATTAAATATTGATTTAATAGAATTAGAAAAGAATTATTTTGATAATGTAATTGTTGATGTACCTAATGAAAACATTGGTTATGTTTTTTTAGGATGGTCATTATTAAATGAGAATAATGAAATAACATATGCACCAACAATTAATGAAAAAAATATTGGTGGTAAAAATATAGATAATGAAACAATAAATTTATATGGTGTTTGGAGAAACGCAGAATATATTATCAAATTTAATCCAAATAAACCATTAGTTGCATATAATGATATTAATGGTGAAATGGCTGAATTAAAGATTAAAACCAATAAAAATGAAAAATTAAGTAAAAATTTATTTAATTTACCATTATGGACATTTAAAGGCTGGTCATATGAGGATGATGAATTAAATATAGATTTTATTGATGAAGCAGAAATTAATAATTTAAGTTTTGTTGATGGAGAAATTATTAATTTATATGCAATTTGGGAACAAAATGCATATGGTATTGTTTTTGATGAAAATAAACCTGAATTTAGTCAAAATGAAATTTTGGGAGAAAATATCAAATTTGATGATATTGAATTAGGTTATGATTATGAAATTCCATTTAATAATTGGTCTTTAAAGGGTTGGGATTTTTTAGGCTGGAATAGCATTAATGATTCTAATGATATTTCATTTAAAAATAATGGTGTTATTTCTTCATATGATTTTTATATTAATGATACTGATACAATTATTTTATATGCAATATGGAGACAAAAGGAAATAAATATTAAAACTTATTTAAATCCTCCTGTTGGATCATTAAATTATAATTCTTTAGATTATATAGATAAAAAATATGGTTATGAAGAAAATTTAGATGAAAATCCATTTGTTATAGATGGATGGTATTTTGATGGCTGGGCAATTGATGAAACAGGTAGTGCAAAATATAAAAATAAAAATGGAATAAAGGATTTATTTGAAAATGGAATAAATTCATTATATGCAGTTTGGAAAATAGATTTAAATTCAATTTATAAATATGAAACACTATCTGTTGTAAAAGATAGTGATTTAAAAAGAAGTTATAATATTTATCATAATATTTCATCTATACCAGAAATAATAAATGATGATTCAATTATAGATTTAAGTAATGAAACTGAATTTGATTTTAACAAATCAAATAGAAATACATCATCTAAAAATAAAATAATAATTTCTGGAGCCAAAGAAATATATTTTATATCTAAAAAAGATAATGTATTTGAAAATTGTTTTATTACTTTACAAGATTATCAAAGTAGTTTTGATGTACTTTTATCATTTACTGAATTTAGTTTTATTTCTAATGAAAATGCGGCAATTATTACAGGTAATAATGGTCCACAAAAATTAATTATTAATGTAAATGAATTATTAGAAATAAAAACTAAACAAGCAGGTGCTCATATATTTGGAACTCCAGAAAAATTAATTAATAATTTAGAATTTAATGTGATTGGAAAAATGAATTTAACTGCATCATCTGGTATAGATGGTATGACAAATAATATTAATGGAACTGATGGCGGTAATGGAATTAATGCTTCTAAAATAGAATTTAATGTAATAGGGAATGTAATAATTAATGCAGGCTCTGGTGGCAGTGGAAAAGCAGGCACTAATGGTACAATTGGAAATCCTAATTATAAAGGATGGGATGATAGAAACGCTATGGGCGGAGGAGCAAATGGCGGTGATGGTACAAATGGCACTATTGGTGGTGATGGTGGCAAGGGAGGCCTTGCAATCAACACTAAAGAAATAATAATTAATAATGGTAATATCACATTAAATGGTGGTGCATCTGGTGATGGCGGCAAAGGTGGCGATGGCGGCAAAGGCGGCCACGGTCAAGAAGCTGGCGGCTGGGGTGCAACTGCAGGTAATGGTGGAAATGGTGGTGATGGTGGAAAAGGCGGTAATGCTTATGTAGGCGGCCTTGCAATCAATATTAATGATTTTGTTGGAATAGAATATGTTAAAATAAATAATGGTAAGGATGGTAATCCTGGAGCTGGTGGAGCTAAAGGCTTAGGAGGCGAAAAAGGATATCATTCAGCTCATGTTTCTGGTCAGTGGTTGACATGGGGAAATGATGGGCAAGATGGAAAAGACGGAAAACCTGGAGAAGCAGGGGAATTAATTTAAAATCTTTATATGGAGATGATTATAATGTCTTTAGGCTTTGACATTTTGATGGTTTTTGTTGCCATTATAAGTCTAATTATAATATTTTTGATTTTATGTTTATTATTATCAAGAAAATCAACTAAAACAAAAATAATAATTTTTACATGTTTATTTATTATTGTATGGGGAGTTAGATTTGCTGTATTAATTTTAGGAAATTCAGCAAAAGAATCAAAATTCCAAGAACCTATTTATGCTTTAATATTTAAAGCTTTTTATGCGAATTTAGGTGGGCTTCAGTTTGAAGGCTTAAATGAAGTAGATGTAGCGATGGTTGGATTAAATAAGTTTTTGGCAACTGTTTATTATGGCCTTCCAATATTACTTGCATTAGTATTTATTTTAATTGTATCAGAAGCTTTCTTTTATGAAGCATTTTCAAAAATTGTATTACGAATGTCAAATACTACATTTTCTAGAATTGCTTTTAAGCTTTTTCCAAGTGAAAAAAGAAAAAACGTATTTATTTTTACATCTTTAAATGAAGAAACAATAAAATTAGCTTTAAGTATTTATAGTAATAAAAAATCAAAAATTATTTTTTATGGTGAAGATATTCCTGCATATAACAAATATGATAAATTGTGTAAAACTATAAAAGAAAATAAATGGTATTATATATCATCTATTGAAATAACTGATAACGAAAAAGAATATAAAGATAGTAAAAAGAATTCAATAATTAGTAGATTACATTTTAATTTAAAAGAATATAGTATTAAATCAGGCAATAAAATAACAATTATTGCAGCAAAATTAGATGATAATTTAAAATCTGATGATGAAAAGAATTTAGCTATTGCTAATAATGAATGTGAAGCATTAGCTTCTATATTCAATAAAGTATGCAATATAAATGAAATAAAATTATTTAATGATGTTATAAGAAACACACCGAAAGATAATGATGTTATAAAATTTAAAAATAAAATAATTGACCAATATAGAAAAATTGGGAATTATACAGATATTATTAAATATTATAATAATTTAAAAAAAGTTAATGATGGATATTATATTGAAATATATTCTTTAGTTGGTAAGAGTATAAATTATTCTTCTTATCAAGGTATAATTAATAATTATTTTAGTGAATATGTATCTTTCTTTAATAATGTTTCATTATTAGAAAACGATAAATCTAATTCATTATTGATACCGGAATTATATATTTTAAATGAAGCAAATATGGTTTCTATTGATTTAGTTAATAAATTATATAAATTGAAATCAATAATAGATTTTGATTCAATTGAAGATTCTATGATTGTTGGGTTTGGCGAACTTGGTCAAAATATATTAGATAGAATATATACTCAGTTTGGCAATTATAATGATTTTAATGATGATAAAGAATTTCCTAAATATCGAATATATGAATTACAATATAGCGAAAGTGATGAAAACAATCATACATATCCAGAATTTATTAATCAATTTATTATAAAACATCCATATTATATTTTTGATAAAAAAGGAAATAATCGTTATGAAAAAGATTTAAAATATTTTTTTCAAGAAGAAGATATTGAAAATAAATTAGCTTATTTAAAATATCAACAAGTTCCTAAAATTGAATTTAATTCTATTTCTAATATGTATAATTTATTAGATGATAATACAGGAAATGAAAATAAAAAATTACCTAAATTAATTGTATTATCTACAGGAGGAGATTCTCAAAATGTAGATTATGCTAATTTTGTTTTAACAGATATAAAAAATGAATTTAAATCAAAAGAAGTAAAAGAATTACAAATTATTGCGGTAAATATTAGAGAAAAAATTAATAATTCATTAGTTAATATTTTTGAGATGCAAGATAAAGGTAATGGTATTTTTTATAGCGAAAAATATAAATTATGTTTAATTATTTATGGAAATACTGATGATATATATAATTTTAATTTATTAAATCATAAGAATGAGAAAGAATTTAATGCAGTTTATGATTTCTTATCTAATGAAATTTCAAATTCAGGTTATATAGATATTGATAAAGATATTTTCAATAAATTATATGAAGAATTAAATACTAAAGATTTAGAAAAAGAAATGAGTCTTAAAATGAATAAATCTTGGAATAAATTAGATTTATTTAAGAGACAAGCAAATGTATCTGGAATGTTATTCGTTAATAATCTAAAGATAGATAATAAAGAAATAACAACAGATATTATCACAAGAAATATAATAAAAGAACATAATAGATGGGTAAGATTTCATTTGTCGTATGGTTATAGGCTAGGAATTAGAAATAAAGCTGATATTTCATCAAAAACTCACAATTGCTTAGTAAGTGTAGATTATTTGAAAAAGGAAGTAATACCATATGATATTATTAGTACAATAATTAGCATTAGGAACCAAAGATAGCAATTGAGAAAGCCTAAACTTAATTTGCTAAATTTTATCAAATGTGGTATTATGAAATATACGAATATTTATAAATAATTGTTTGGGAGTGGTTATTATCAAAAAATTTATATTATTAATATTTACAATTTGCATATTTTTATTAACAAGTTGTTCAATTGGTGGAGGAAATGTTACACTAAAACCACGTTCTAGCGCAACTAAAACTAGCCAAAAGACAGATACGCCAACATCCACAAGTAGTAATAACACAAAAAGTAGTAATACATCAAAAAATTCATCTACAACTAATAAAACTAGTAGTAGACCTGTAGCTTCTACAAGTGGTTCTAGTACTAATAGTTCTAAAACTAGTAGCTTTAGATCTACATCTTCAAGTATACCAACAACAAGTAGTGTTCCATCTACAAGTAGTGTTCCATCTACAAGTAGCACTACACCTATTACATCAAGTGATAACCCAAGTGCTGTAATTATGCTTATGTATGATAGAAAAGATGGTAGTAATGATAAAATAACAATCAATTTGGGTGACAATTTACCTTTAAGCATAATAAAAATAACAGCATATGATCGTTTTGATGAATATGAAGTCACTGATGTTTGTGAATTTACTTATGATAAAACATCAGTTGGTGATGTAATAGTTGTTGCATCATTCGGGGGAAAAGAAGTAGATTTTACAATAAACGTAGTTGGTAATGCAGTAAATCCAACATCAGTAATTTTCGATAAGTCTTCAGTAAATATGGAGGTTGGTGAAGAAATAACTTTAAAACCTTCATTTGAACCATCAAATACTACAGTTAAGGCTTTAACTTGGAGAAGTAGTAATTCAAATGTTGTTACTGTGAATAATGGTAATATTGTTGCTGTTGGGGCAGGTACTGCAAGCATAACAGCTACAACACAAAATTACCTTGTTGCTTCATGTGAAATTACTGTTAAAGCTCAAGATGAGCCATCCACCGCAACTAAAGTAACCTTACGTTATATGCTAGCAAATACTAACCAAGAAATTTCAAAAGAAGAAAAAGAAATTGAATTTGCTGAATTAGAAGATTATTCAACTATAGCAAAAGATATAAATGGGTATACATTCTTAGGATTTGATAATTTTAATTTTGAAAATGTAAGTGACAATCAAATTATCAATTTATTATATGCAGCTAATGTTAATAATAAAGTATATTTAATTTATAATTATGATGATTATAATTTAATTGATTATACTTCAGTTGATAAAAATACAACTGTAAAATTGCAAGATGAAGAATTAGAACCTTTATCTGATGGCCAAGAATTTTTATATTTTGATTCTGATTACACAGTAAAAGTAGATGATAATAAACATATAATTGCTTTATATGGTGAAGTATCAAATACTAATCTAAATCCTAAAATTCAAATTGTTTCAGCATCAAAAATAAAACTTGAGTTTGATTCAGACGTTAAAGAAAATGCTTTATTTGTTTGTACAAGATTAATTGAAATAAATGAATCAACATCTTCATCAAATGTTTTAACAAATCATTCATTTGATGATGAATTTAGTGTAGATTCATCAAAATCATATGAAGTATCTGGTTATATAGTATTAAAAGAAAATAATAAATTAGTTAAACATAAGATTGCATCTTCAATTGTTTCTACATCTATCTTAGTAAATTCAACAAAAACAGCTGAAGAAATTAAAGAACAAAGTGCTGAAATTTTTGGTAATGTTGTTGAAGTAGAAACTCAATATTTTAAAGATACTGCACCTGAAGGCTATTCTTTTTCAGGTCTTATTGCTAAAAATGAAAATGATGAAGTTATTAGTGATGCTGAATATATGGGAGAAACAAAATTATATTTAGGTGATTTATCTAATAATACTTCTTATGAAATATTTGCATATTATGATAAAAATGAAACAAATTTAACAGCTTATAAAGATGAAGCTAAAACTAGAATTTTAATTTTTGCTTTCTTAGTTTTAACAAATTCTGAAAATAGAATTAAAATTTCAATGATGAATGATGGTGAATTGTTATATAGATTATTTGTCGCAAATGGCAGTTCATATTCATACGATTTTAGCTTTCCACTAGAAAATGATAATTATTATATTGCAGGTACAATGGACAATTTAGATAATCTTACAAAGGATACTGAAATTGAAGTTGTATTATTATCAAAAAATGAAACATCACCATATACAACAATATTTAAAAATAGATTTGGTAAAATTTTAAAGAAATTAAGTGTTGCAAGCGGTGGTAATGTAGAAGAATCTGAAATTCCAGCAATAGAAGATTATACAACAACTAATTATTATTATGTATTTAAAGGTTGGAGTACATCTTATAAAAATATAGAAAAAACTACAATCCTAAGACCAACATTTGATCCATTACCAACTACAAAACCTTCAATGAGAATATATGATGCATCAGTATATTCAGATTCAATATCAGTTTCTTGGATTTGGACTAATTCTTCAAGCATAAAAGGTGATAATGTAAAATGCACAATTGATGGAGTTGATACACAAGATGTAGCTAAATTCAGCTATTTATATAAAAATGATGCGTTAACACCAGATACTGACTATAAATTTACGATTAGTTGGGAATATAAAATTGCAGTAAAAAACAATGACGAAATTGAAATGGAAGAAGGCACAGATCAAATAACATTTGATTTTAAGACTGTTGCTAAAGGCAAAAGATATAATGATATTACATTAGAATTTGGCAATAAAACATTCTCAACTGCTGTTGTTACTTCATCTGATGGATCTTTATCTAATTATGGTTTATACCATTATATAGATGAAGAAATGACATCAAAACGCTATTCTTATTTTACAGGCAATAAAGCAGTATTAGGTAACTTATATAGTGGTAAAGTTAATAAAATAGGTACATTTAATACAGTTTCAGGTGTTAATTATAAAATAAATTATTGTTATGATTTATTAGATGAAATAACTCCTCTTGATGCACCTAATGAAGGAACTATAAAAATAAATACACATATTAATCCAAACGAAATCATTTATGGGCCAAATACTGAAACAGTGCATTTTTCAATTGAAATGCCTAATGAACAATATGAATGTAAAATCAAATTATTTTGGATGGTAGACACACCTTTACTTAATGAATATGATCAATTTACTATAGATGAATTAAGAAATAAAGTATTAGAATTTGCTCCGTCTGAAGAATTTGAAATCAATGAAATATTTGTTAATGATGCAAATCAAAGTGGAGAAAATGTTTTAATAGAAAGGCAATATGGAGTTTGTAGAATTCAATATGACCCAGAAAATCAATCAGCTGAACCTATTTATTTTAACGTAAGATTAATATTAGATATAGAAGTGTTTAATGGTTATGAAACAGTCTATATGCATACTGATGGATTTACCACAGATCAAGTTGAAGTAAATGGTTATGATATTTCAGATTTAGAATTCATTATATATGTTAAACCTAATAATAATCTTTAAAAAGGTTCTCTAAATTATTATTAATGGCACCTAAGATAGCATCAAAGGTGCTTTTTATATTATTCTTATTTAGCCATCTCATTAGATGACACTGAAAATAATTATTCATGCTGTATTGATTTGTAATGTGCTCGTATTGGCATTATCATTATAAAGATGTATAATGTGTTTGTAAATAGAATAGGAGGAATAATTATGGCTTTGTTGCAAATAAGAGTTGATGAAGAACTAAAGAATCAAGCTAATGCAATCTATAATGAACTAGGAATTGATTTATCAACCGCTGTAAGAATGTTTTTAAAAAAAAGCGTATTAGAAGGAGGTATTCCTTTTGATGCAAGAGTTGATCAATTAACATTAAACGCAATATTGTCTGTTGACAAAATGAGAACTACATCAGAAAACAATGGGAATTCTGAAATGAGCTTAGAGGAAATAAATGAAGAAATAAAGTTAGCTAGAGCTGAAAGAAAAAATAAGCAATGAAATATTACGCAGTTATTGACACAAATGTAATTGTATCTTCAATGCTAAAACATGATTCGATTCCTGGCAAAATATTAGATCTCGTTTTATCGAAAACGATTGTTCCATTATTAAATAAAGAAATAATTGATGAAGATGAAGAAGTATTAAAAAGAAATAAATTTGGATTTACTAATTTAGAAGTTGATAACCTAATTGCTAATATAAAAACTAATTCTATATTTTTAGAAAGAGAGCAGACTATAGAAGAATTTGTTGACGAAGATGATATTGTTTTCTATGAAATCGTTATGAGCGCTAGACATACAATGGACGCATTTTTAATCACAGGAAATATCAAGCATTATCCTATTAAAAATTATGTTGTAACACCGAAACAAATGATCGATATTATCAATTCAAAAAACAATTAATGATAAATTATAATAGACTTTATCAATCAGCACCAAAGATAACATCAACGGTGCTTTTTTCATCATCATCACCTAGTCTTTTCATTAGAACAAGACAGATGTTTATTATTAAAAAATAAAGCAAAAGTATAAACTTGTTTATGAACTATTTAATAATAAAGTATTGAATGAATGCATTAATTAAAAATGCTAATAAGGAAAAATTCTACGAAATTATAAAGAAACTTCCTTGTCTAACCTACACATTAGAACACGCCTGCTAAGGATGATTTTATAGCTGTAACCTTTTATTATCTGCTAAAAAAAACTAGTGCTTATGTTGTAATTTTGTCTAAGACATGATATAATGTCCTTGAGAAATTAAAAATGTCCAAGAGGTATAGTTATG
>CAJOOI010000036.1 GCA_905236105.1 uncultured Acholeplasmatales bacterium | reverse complement strand
GCTTCTTCTTTAGTTTCTCTTATTAATGCATCTATATTAGATTCATCTTTTTCTATTCCACCACCAGGGAATTTATAATAATCATAAACTAAACTATGAATCATATAGATTTTATTGTCTTTAATTATAATGGCTCTAGCTGATGGTCTTACAAAAGCTTTACCATCATTATCATAATTCTTCTTATCTATTTCAAATAATAATTTCATAATTTATTCCTCAATAAATCTCATTATTTTATAGTTTATTAACCATATCAATAAATAACTCTTTTGAATAATATGATAAATCTTCGTTATTAAATACAAATCGTTCTGCATCTGTTTTAACTTGATTAAAATCAACAGTTTCAAATCTATCTTTAAGCATTACTTTTAATGCATCAATATCAAATTTGTCATTTTCTTTTACTTTTCCACTTTCAATTAATTTGTTCCTTAAATAATTTAAATTGGGTTTTATCCTTTTTCTTATATAGAATAAGAAATCATAATAATCTCTACCTTTAACCGTATTCTTATAATTTCTACAAATAATTGCGTGTAGCTTACCCGCAAATAGACTTGGCTCATCTAATACAATTACATTTGCAAATTCTGGCATGTCTATCCATTTTGATTCAACATTAAATCCTATTGCTGGATTTAAATCAATTTCAAATTTTACTTTTATATTTTCATCTTTATGTAGTAATTGTGCAAGTTCATCATTTATTTTCAAATTAATGAATGTTTGATATGTATTCAATTTAGCAAAGGCACTTTCGACAGGAGTTTTTCTTTCTTTCTTTTTTATATTAACATCTAATTCAATTCCATATGATAAGGCAACATTTTTAATTGATTCTATATATGGTTCTAATGAAAAAGATTCATTTTTTTCATTTAATGTAAAATCTAAATCTTCTGAATATCTATTTAATCCGTAAAAAAATCTTAAAGCTGTTCCGCCATAAAAAGATGCTTTCTTAAAAAAATCAGCTCTACTTAATCCTATTAAGACAATTGATTGAAGTATTTCTCTTAATGCAGCTCTATTCTCATTTAATGATTTAGGATTATATAAATTAATCATTTCATTGATTGTTGACATTTTTTTCAATCTCCTTAATGTATTTATTTAAAGTTAATAAAGTATTAGAGTGGTATAATGTAGATATTTTTTTTATGAATTCAAAATTTAAATTATTAAACATTTCTTCATCAATTCTTAAATCTTCAAATAATAATATTTTTAAGTCACTAATGCTTCTTACAGGATATTTAGAATATAATGTATCACATAATGCTTTTTCAATTGATGCCATTTTATAATTAATCCCCTCTTCATTTTTAAAAAATCTAATACCTTCACTAAATGCTTCATTTGGTATACTTCTATATTCAAATGTTTCAATACTTAATTTATAGATTTTATTATTTTTTTTGTTATATACTGCAGATGTATATATTGAAACATATTCTGGTATTAGTCCATAATAGCTTAATGCATATTCAAAAGAAATGTATGATGGTTCGTAACATACATTAGCAATTATAGGAGCATCAATTTTTAAATTATTTGTGTATAAACCTCTTTTAATTCTAATAAGATTACCCTTTTTAGTTTCTAAACTTATCTTTTGATTTATATTTGAATAATCTTTGTACAATAAATTCAACGTATTACCATCATATATCATTGTCAATTCACCACCGTTAATATTATTATATAAGATTTATCGTGGAAAATCAACAAAAAGTATAATTTGCTATTATACTTGTCAATTTACTTGACTTAACTTATTTTTCAAAATTTTACCGCGAAAGGCAGCATACCGTCTCAACATGTGTTTTTGAAACCCACAAAAAAGTTATCCCATTAAAAAAGAATCAAGTAAACCACCTGATTCTTATAAAAGTGTATTTTGCTTTGAGTATTTAAATCTTAAAAATATTATCTTATTATCATGAATTTTAAAAACAAGAATATAATTTTTAATTACTGCATGTCTAATAGAATCATCTTTAATTAAATAATAGTTACAATTTGGATAAGATAAAGGGAATGTACATATATTATTTATGCAAGCCTCTATGTTATTCATCAAGTCAATCGCAGCTTTTTTATTGCATAATTTATTTGAAATATAGTTTAAAGTATCATCTATATCTTTTATTACTAAGTCAGTTAATTCATAACTATAAATCATATTTCTTCTTTAACTCCTC
>CAJOOI010000035.1 GCA_905236105.1 uncultured Acholeplasmatales bacterium | reverse complement strand
TATCTATGAATAATAGCAAAGTATATGCAGAAGATACTGAAACAGTCACAACAGGTGATGTTGATTTATCAGCATTAACAGGTGATTATGTAGCTAAAAATGATGATGTACTTACAGGTACTATAGCAGGAAACTACAAAATTTCTGTTACTTCTGGTGCAACAATCACTCTTAAAGATGCAACAATCACCGGTAGTGGATCTTGGTCAGGTATTACATGTCTTGGTGATGCTACAATTATAATAACAGGGAAAAATGTAGTTAATGCATTTGGCGGTAATTATGCTGCAATCAATATTCCAAGTAAAAAGACAATAACTCTAAAAGGTGATGGAGAACTTAGTGCAAGTAGTAAAAACACTGGTGCTGCCATAGGTGGAAATTCAGATTCTGCTTGCGGGAATATCAAAATTGAGAGTGGTACTTATAGATTATCTGGTGGACAATATGGAGCTTGCATTGGAAGTGGTAAAGCTGATAATAAAGCAGCTAGTTGTGGAAACATCACAATAAATGGTGGTACTATTATAACTAATTATCGAGGTAGTAATCCAGGTGCTGCAATAGGTTCAGGTGGTACACAAGCTCCAGCTTATAAGCCTAGTTGTGGAAGCATTACAATAAATGGTGGAATAATCACAGCATATGGTGGATTTTTAAGTGCAGGTATTGGAGCTGGCATATATGGTACTTGTGGAAATATCGCAATAAATGGTGGAATTATTAAGGCATATGGCGGATCTGAAGGTGCTGGTATTGGTACCGGAAGAAGCAATAAAACCGGCTGTGGTACTATTACAATATCAGATAAAGTAACTTATCTACTTTCTAAAAAAGGGTCAGATTCACCTCATAGCCTTGGTAGTGGTACTCAGGGTAATTGTGGTAAAATTACTGTTGCAGGCGAGGAATTATCTTCTGTTAGTGATGACACATATATTTATTCTACAATAAAAGTAGAAGATGTTAATAATCTTATCAATGAAATTGGTACTGTAGAATATACTCAAGAATCAAAAGATAAAATTGATAAAGCTAGAATGTATTACGATTTTCTAACTGATGATGATAAAAAGAAAATTAATAATACAACCCTTAAAAAATTGACAGATGCTGAAGAAGCATATACAGATTTTGAAGATGAAATAAAAGCAAATGAAGTAGTAGAATTAATTAATAATATAGACTTAACTAATATTACGTTAGAAGATAAAACTACAATTGAAGGTGTAAGATCAAAATATAAAGCATTAACTGAAAATCAAAAGAAAAAAGTATCTCAAGAAACTCTTGATAAATTAGTAAAAGCTGAATCTATTCTTGAAGTTAGAAAGCTTGAAGATGAAATAAACAAGCTTCCAAATGAAGATGATGTTTCCTTAGGAGATAAAACAAAAGTAGAAGCAGTTGTAAAAAAATATAAAGCTTTATCTGAAGATCAAAAGAGTTATATTGATTCAGATGTAGCTCAAAAATATACTGAAGTTGTAGATAAATATGATACTTTAGTTGCAAATGATGTAGCTACTGTTATTGATGATTTACCAGAAATAACTGAAATTACTATTGATGATAAAGCTAGCATTGATGCAGCAGCTAAAAAATTTAATGCATTAAATGAAGAACAAAAGAACAAAGTACCTCAAGAAACTGTTGAAAAACTTGATGCGGCTAAAAAGGAAATTGCAGATATAGTTGCTGCAAAAGGCGCAACTGATGCAATTAATTTAGTACCTGCATTAGAAGATATTACATTTAATGATAAATCAAAAATTGATAACGCTAGTAAAAAATATAATGCATTAACTGATGATCAAAAACAAAAAGTTTCTCAAGAATTAGTTGATAAACTTGAAGCAGCACAAGCAAAAATTGAAGAAATAGTTTTAATAAAAGGCGTAACTGATGCAATCAATTCTATACCTGCTTTAGATAAAATTACATTTAATGATAAAGCTAAAATTGATACAGCTGCTCAAAAATATGATGCTTTAACAACAGAACAAAAAGCACAAATACCTAATGAAACAATTGAAAAACTAGAAGCAGCTAAAAAATTAATTGCTGAAATCGTTGCAATAAAAGAAACAACTGATTCTATAAATGCTTTACCAAATGTAGATGATATTTCTCTTGAAAATAAAGAAGTATTTGAAAATGCTATCAAAAATTTTGAAGCTTTAACTGATGAAGAAAAAGAACAACTTGGAACTGATCTTGTAAATAAATATAACGAAGTTATTAGCGAATATAAGAAAATTGCTGAAGTTGATGATGCAATCAATAATTTACCAGAATCAACTGAAGTTACTAAAGATGATATTGAAGTAGTTGAACAAGCAAGAATCTTATTAAATTCATTAAATGATGAAGAAAAAACTAAAATTTCTCAAGAAGATTTAGATAAATTATCAGAACTTGAAGAAATTGTAACTATTTTTAAATTTGAACTTTTTGTTGATGAATTAGGTGAAATAACATATAGTGCTGATTGTAAAACTAAATTAGATGAAGCTTTAGCTAAATATGACGCATTAACCCCTGAACAAAAAGAATTAGCTACTGAATCTTATGAAAAATTACAAGCTCTATTAAAAACATATGAACAAAAAGAAATAGATGCAACACGTCATTCTTTAATTGATAATAAAACTAATTTATCAATTGAAACATCAACTGCCACAGGTATTCCAAAAAATGTTAATTTAGTTGTTTCAGTATTAGCTGATACTGAAAAAGTTAAAACTTCTTCAAATTATAATGATATTTTAACAAAAATATCTGGAGTAGGAACTGCACAAAGTATTTATGCTGTTAAACTTATCCAAGTAGTAGATGGAGTTGAAAAAGAAGTTCAGCCATCAGAAATAAAAGATGGTATGAAACTAATTATTAAATTTGCTGTACCAGAAGGAATAAATGCTCAAACAGCAAAAATACTTCATGTACACAGCAATAAAAATATGGAATTTGTTGAAAATGTAAAAGTTGAAAACAATCAATTCGTATTCGAAGTATCAAGTCTATCTGAATTTGTAATTGTTACACCAAATACATTTAATTTCTGTATAGGTTGGGTATCATTTATTCTAGTTATGCTTAATGTTTTATTTATGATACTATTCTTAATTGTTAGATTACCTATAACTAGAAAACTTGCATTAAAGATGAAACTTGAAAAATTAGTTAACAAGAATTTATTAGTAAATATAATTGGTTTACTAATATCAGCACTTGTTTTAGGATTTGGCATGGTTACATTAGCTATAGATGGATGCACTATAAGTATTGTTTCATATAGCTTATCTATGGCATGTGTATTAGTATTTACATTATTTATTATCTTGGAATTAAGATCATTAATAAAGAAAAATAACAAATAATAAACAAATCAAAAAAAGCGATAAAATAAGATTAATTTCTTAAAATAATCGCTTTTTTCTTTGCTCTTAATGTATTTTCATTTGACTATTAAAAAAATAGGTGCTAGAATTTATTTAGTTAGCAATAACTAACCAATGATTTAATTTACTTAATAATAAAGAAAAATAAGTGAATCATAATGAAATATGGATTTATTGGATGGTTTATTAAATATGCTTTTAGTAAAACTGCATTTATTTTGTAGAAAAACATATACCAGAAATTGATATTAAAATATATAATGTAATAAAAGAATATATTTGTTGTAACAGTGTATTGTGGATCTTTTCTTATTACATGTTATAAATCTTTAGAAAATAAACTTACTACTGATAAATTAATTAAATTAGTATACGAATTAGCTTATTCACAATTAATGGTTAAAGCTAAAAGTGATGAAAATGCATTTACGAAAAAAAATAAAGAATAGAAATATTCAATCTAGATTGAGTAGAGAAAATATCAATAAATACCCAATGAATTGGTATTATTATTTTAAAAATGTTACAGATAAAGAGGAGTATTTTATTACTCATAAGCAATGTGGAATTTGTAAAAATCCAGATGAAAAATAATAAAAAAAGAAAGAAGAATTTTATATGAAATATCATATTAAAGAAAATAGTGTAGAAGAAACACTTGTTATACCGCTTTATGCAAGATATATCGCAGAAGGAGCTTATCCATATTTAAAAGGTAATAGAGACACCAAAAAAATAATCGATTCACTCGATTATGATTTTTCAACTAAAGGTAAAAAAATGTTATCTATTGCAGGACTTTATGGTGCACTTGAATGTGTTCAAAGAGAATATGATTTAAAATGTGAAATAGAAGATTATTTAAATAATCACCCATATGCTTCAATTGTTAATTTAGGATGTGGATTATTAGATATATTTATTGAAGTAGATAATCAAAAATGTTGTTGTTATAATATTGATTTTCCAAATGTTATTTCGATAAGAAATGAAATAATACCACCTAAAGATAGAGAATATAATCTTGGATATGATTTAAATGATTATTCTTGGATGAGTAAAATAAACAAAGATAATGGTGTTATTTTTGTTGCTGCAGGTGTGTTTTATTATTTTAAAAGAGAAGATGCCTTAAATTTTTTTAAACAAATATCTAAAGAATTTCCATCATCAGTTATTGCATTTGACACATGCAATAAAAAAGGATTAAAAATGATGCTTAAAACTTGGATTAAAGAAGCAGGCATAAAAGATGTTGGTGCTTATTTTGGCTTAAATAACCCTACTAAAGAATTAATAGAAATTCCAAATAAAAATATACAAATAAAATCTTATATGCATGGCTATCGAAAATTAAAATATAGATTTATTCATAAAATATTTAATATTGTTATGGAACATATTGTTAAAGCAAGAATTGTTAAAATAACATTTTAATAATTGAAAATGCTTTGATTTAAGATAATACTGTAAAAATAAAAAATATTTTTCATTATTACTAAATGAATTAGAATTAGATATATATGAAAAAATAAAAGAAATAATGAATTAAAAGTTATTTCTTTTTTCTTTTTCTTCAAAATGTTTATTTAAAAAATGAAGTATAATATTAGCGTTTGGTTGCAAGAATGTGATTCATTTAATTAATGATAAATAGAACACCTTTAAATCTATATCCATATTAAGTGCACTTGCTTTATCTATAGGTACTGCTATAGGCTTTGGTTCATTTGTAGTTACTGGAAGTTTATTTTTATCTAAAGCAGGACCTGTTTTGAGCATTATTAGTCTTTTAATTGGTATGATTTTTATGATAATTATAAGTTATAATTATCATTATTTAATGAATAAATATCCAAATTCTAATGGTGCGATTTATACATTTGCTAATGCATTTGCTGATTCAACCTTTAAATATCTTTTGACAATTTCTAATTTAAATTTTTTATTATATTTTGCTTTTCTTCCTATAAAAAAATACCTCCAAAGTAGACTTACAATATTTTTGGAGGTATCGCGAATCCTTATGGGGATTGTTATCCTTTTTCTTTTTAATTATTTTATTTGTCTAATTTGAAGATATCATATCAATTTTGGAAAAAGCTCTTTTCCTTATTTATTCACTTATTTTATATTTTCTTAAAGGTATATATTTAAATACAGTTGATTGATATTCTTTATATTTTGGATATTTAGAAATTGATATTGCTTCTCCAAAAGTAGAACTACCCAAAAATAATAATACGATAAACATAGGACCAAATAAAGACCAATTAAATATTCCATATGTTGTAACATTTGCGCCAATTGTAAATATATAAAGACAAATCCAAATAGCTTGTTCTGATAAATAATTTGGATGTCTCATATAGCCCCATAATCCTGAAATATTAAAACCTAAATTATATGGAAAATCAATTTCAGCTAAAGTTTTTCCAGTTGATAAAAGTTTATTTCTATTTTGATAAAATTTCCATTGTTGTTCATCAGCTATTGTTTCTATAAGTAAGAAGAATAATGATAATGATAAAGCTACAAAATCAAATGGTCCAATATAAGTTGTAGAATCAACACATGCAAGTACTGGAAGTGTCATTGCTAAAACTAATGCATTTTGATATATACAAATAAATAATAGATCAAAAATAGCCCAGCCAATTCTTGTATTTAAGAAAGGCTTTTTTCTTAATATAGCCCATCTATAATCTTCTTCACCTTCCCAAAATTTTAATTTGTAAGCACCTTTTCTTGCAAAATTAAATGTAAGTCTTAAGCCCCATAATGTAACAACTATTGCATAAAGTATTAGTCTAGGATTAAATCCACCCATAGATGTAATAACCCAAACATAGGCAATCGGAAGAATACTCCATAATTTATCCATTTGTGAATTGTTTTTTGTTATTTCACCAACAATAAAACAATATAATGCACTAGATGCACAAATAATTAATAAAACTACTAAAATATTTTTTTGATTTTGGCTTAAATTAAAACCACCTAAAATAAAGCCTAAAAAAGATAATGTAATAGTAGTAATAACTACTAAAGTCATAGGTATTATTTTTTTCATAAAATGTTCCTTTATATAAATTTTTTGTAATTATATCATATATATTTTATAAAGTCTTTAGAAATAAATATACATTTTTTTAATTTTAAGTCCATTCTTGAATTATGATTGTGAAATTAGTAAAATATGTGTAATAAACTGGAAAGGATAAAAGCATGAAAGTATTAATAATTAATGGAAGTCCAAGACAAAATGGAAATACTTCAATATTACTTGCTGAAATGAAAAAAATATTTAATTTATATGATGTTGAAGCAAAAGAAATAAGAATAGGAAATAAAAATGTTAGAGGCTGCCTTGGTTGTGATTTTTGTGCAGAACATGATGGTAGCTGTGTATTTAATGATGTAGTTAATGAAGCAAGTGCTGAACTAAAAGAAGCATCAGGCTTAGTTGTTGCATCTCCTGTATATTATGGATCTCCAAATGGTACAATAATTTCATTTTTAGATAGATTATTTTATTCTGCAAATTATGGAATGAAGATGAAAGTTGGTGCCTCTTTTGCAATAGCAAGAAGAGGAGGAACTAGCACAACTTTTGATGTTTTAAATAAATATTTTACAATTTCTGGTATGCCTATAGCCTCAGGAGATTATTGGAATAATGGATTTGGCAGTAAAAAAGGCGAAATATTAGAAGATAAAGAAGGCTTAAGAAATGCTAGAGTTGTTGCTCAAAGAATGGTCTTTTTAATGAAAGCTATAAATGATGCTAAAGATAAATATAAAGATTTATTAATAGATGAAAATAGAGATTGGACTAATTTTATTAAATGATTTTAAGAAAGACAGTTGGCAAGAAATGTCGGACTCGATATAATTTATGTAGGTGTATATGATGAAGGATGATGAGTTACTATTATTAGAAAATCAAGTATGTTTTCCAACTTACGCTGTAGCAAATAAAAAAATTAGAATATACCAACCATTATTAAAAGAATTAAATAATATATAAAAAGCCTGTTTAAAACAAATAGGTTATTTAACGAGGGATTAAAATGATAATTAATACAGGGCAAAGAACTGATATACCTGCATTTTATTCAAAGTGGTTTATGAATAGAATAAAAGAAGGGTATGTATTAGTAAGAAATCCATATTTTCCAAATAATGTAACTAAATTTTTATTAAGACCAGATTTAGTAGATGCCATTGGATTTTGCACTAAAAATCCAAGACCAATGCTTAAATATATTGATGATTTAAAAGAATTTGGTCAATTTTGGTATATTTCAATTACTGCTTATGATAAAGATTTAGAACCAAATGTACCAAATATTGATCAAGTTATTGAAGATTTTATCTTTTTATCTAAAAAATTAGGTAAAAATGCAGTAGCTTGGCGCTATACACCAATTATTATAAATGATAAATATACATTAGATATTCATCTAAAAACATTTGAATATATAGCTTCTAAATTAGCTAATTATACAGAATTAGTTACTTTTGGTTTTGTAGATTTATATGATAAACTTAAAAAAAATCATCCTGAAATTTTAGATTGTGATGATCAAACTAAAATAATAATAGCTAAAAAATTTAAAGAGATTGCAGCAAAATATAATTTTAAATTGAGATTATGTTCAAAAGAAAAATGGTTAAAAGATTATGAAATAGATATAGATGGTTGCATGCGTATAGAAGATTATGAAAAAGCTATTGGAAAAAAATTAATAATTAAACAAAAGATGCAAGCTAGGAAAAATTATTGTGCATGCTATTTGTCTAATGATATCGGATCATATAATAGTTGCCCTCATTTATGTAAATATTGTTATGCAAACGGAAATAAAAATCTGGTATTAAATAATTTTCACCAACATGATGATTCATCTCCATTTTTAATTGGAAATTATCAACAAAATGATAAAATAAATGAAGCAAAACAAGAATCATTTATTGATAAAAGAATGACTTTATTTTAATATATTATTAGAAACTATTTTTGAGGTGGAATAATATGGGGAAAGATGAAAATAAAAAAGTAGTACCCAATGAAAAAGAAGAAGTATCTGAAGAATTACATAATTCAGAAAATATTTTAAAAAATATGATATCTAATTTAAATGAACTTCCAACAGATGTTTTAGAACAATTATTAAAAAATCTTGATAAAATAGAAGAATATAATCGCAATCACAAAGATGAAGATTTTGATATTGATAATGATGAAGATGATTTAGATGAATAAAAAAAGCAATGAAATTATTTAATTTAGGAGATTAGAAAAATGTTTAACGTGTATGAAGAAATAAAAAAAGGCAATATTATAATTGAAGATTTAAAATGGATACCAGCGGAAAATGCTGATGCAAAAATTGTTGAAATTTGTAATAATCATAATGAAAGATTTGGCATTAATG
>CAJOOI010000034.1 GCA_905236105.1 uncultured Acholeplasmatales bacterium | reverse complement strand
ACAAAATATATAATGATAATCGCAATTGATTTTCCTGCAACATTTGTATCTTTAGCAGTATAATTACTTATTAAATAATTATTTGAAATAGCTCTAAATTCTTCATCTAATTTTTTTAAATTTTCATTTGTAGATGAACTATTTGTATTATATTCATCCATAAATGGTGTAACATCTTGAAAAAATTTAGAATTATAATCAAATGATTTTTCAGTCAAATCAAATTTTTGATATACATCATAATTAGAATCCCTAAATTCTAATGAAGCAATTGAATTTAGATTCTCGCCAATTCTAAATTCACTCAAATCCAAAAATATAAATCCTTTATCATCAAGTGTACTTATTTTATCTTTAACACCATCAGAATTGATATCAGCATCTAAGATATCAATATTTTTCTTATTTCCATTTAAGTCTGTAACTATAAGTACAGTATCATTTGTAACATCTTTTTTTGGATCTGTTTTTTTGTAAGCTTTATAATCTTTAGCATTAAATAAGAATCCAGCATAAGATTTGTCCATTACATTCTTATTATCTCTTTTATTAACGGTTGCTGCCTCATATAATATTAATCCTCGATTATTTTCTTCATCATATAAATTTAAATATCTTGTAGCATCATTATTATTGAAATAACCGCCAATATATATCATCGCTTTTTCATATTTACCATCTGATAATGATGATGTGATTGTATTCATCGTATCAGAATAATACATAGAATTTGGAAGATAGATAGCAAGGAATGCACCTAATGTGAACATCGCAATGTAATAAATAATCTTAATGAATAGTTTAATTTTCGGATTCATTATTGCCTTGTTCTAATGCTTCTTCTTTTTTCCCAGCTTTTAAAGATTGTTCTAAACGAATCTTTTCTTCACGTTCTTCTTGGCTCTTTTGTAGATTAGATTTAAATTCAATCTCTCTTTTTCTTAAATTTTCTCTTTGAGCTGCATACTTTTTAGAATTAAGTAGCGGAATTAAGAAATACAAGCCAACTAATAATGCTAATGCTAATGCTGCAATAATGAAGAAAACAATATCAACTGGTCCAAGTGAATTGATTAAGAACATATAATCACTCCTTTCTAACATAATGATTTATAAAAAGAAAAAACAAGGGCGCTAATAGTCCTTGTCTTATTTATCAAATACAATATAAAAAACAATTCCTTGGGTGAAAAATTGGGTAGTAAAAAAATTATCTGAATTAAGTGATAATAAATTATTTAAATTATTAAGATTTAAACTTATTTCGGATACGTATTTCATAACTTTCCACCTAAGATATATTTATATTTTATATAATAAAATAAAATAAGTAAAGGAAAATTTGCATTTTTTATCACTTTTTAATGTGTAAAACATGCATTCTATTTAGTTTTTTTATATTACCATTAAAATTCATAAAAAAAATTGATTTATTAGATAAAATTTAGGCTTTTAGAATAAACTAAAAGCCAATATTTATAAAAATATCAGCTTAATATCTAAATTTATCAATTCCATGCTTTTTTATATGATGACTTTATAACTTGTTTTCTTAATCATCTAAAGCCTCAATATATTAACACATGAAAGCGCTTTTGTCAACAACTTTATTTTAAGTTTTTTTTAAAAAAAGAATCCAAGAAATTAATCTCAGATTCTTTTTCATATTTTACTCAATTGAAAATGTAATATTTCTTATTCTCCAGCTTGTACCACTAGAGATAGTTATTGTCCAAGTTTTTGAATAATCTAAGGTAGAAACATCTAAAATGCCATCTGATAATTTGTTCTTTAGAGCCGTAAAATTATTAGATACGGTATTTGTCCCATCTGTAATAGTAACAGTTCCTGTAATTGAATCTTTATTAGAATCAAAAGAAAATATTACATTTTTTATTTCATATAAATCTTTTATTTCAAGAGTTATATTTTTAGATGATTGAGAATAAATTCCATATGTATCAGATGGTGTACTTCCTGTTGTTGTATATTTTAATTCAATTTTGTTAACTGTTAATGTTCCTGTTTTTTCACCTTTAAGATTTAAAAAGCTTATAGTTGTATTAATAGATGTATCTTGAACAGTAGATATTTTTTTATATTCTTCTTCTTTTTGAACTAAAACATCATAATTTTTTATGAATGATTTAGATACATCATCTAAGGCTTCAAATGATGTTCTTGCTATATTAATTGCGTTATTGCTTTCTAATGTTACAGTTCCAATAGCTGAAATTAGGTTTTCTACTTCTATTATTTTTTCATCATCTTTTAGGTTATATTCAATTAAATTAGGTAAAAGATTAACAGTATATCCTAATGCTTCTGATTCTGTTGGATATAAATAATATACATATTCAGGATTATCTATAAATGGATTACGGTTTCCTTGAACACTATATATTTTTTCATTTCTAGATATTTCTCTTGAATCAACTGGATCTAAAAATGACCATTTTATTAATGTAGATAATTTACCTAAATAACCATTTATGACTTCAGTTGTATCTAATACATAATTATTTGATAAATTAGCAAGGCTTATATCATCAGTTAATTCTAAATCTAAATAATCATCTTTTTCATTGCCTTCATATCTTACTACCATATAAAATAATATTCTTGCAATATCGCCTTTAACTTCATCACGTGGTTCGAAAATATCGCCATTATTCCAATAATTTCCATAATTATCATGGCTTGATGTCTCATGATTTAATTCATCAAAATATCTATTATTTCTTGTTGAATTGATTGAATTTTCAGTAGCTCTTAAGTGATGTAAATCACTATATGCTGAATTTTTCTTAGATTGTGCTTCATCATCTTTTTGTGTTTTAATACCATGAGATTTAGCCCAAACATGTTCTCTATTCCAATATCCATGATTTTCTGGATTCATTTTTTGACCAGTATATAAGCATTCAACGTATTTGCCATCATCATATGAATCAATATTATTTAATGCAGTAAAGGCTCTATCATATGATAATTTAGTATGATTTGTAGATACAATTGAATTTAGTGTTTCTTTAAATAAATCTTTATTATTTAAAATATCGTTAGTAATACTAGAATAATATGTACCATTATATATGTGATCTACTGTTGTTTTTATTGTAGATGTTTGAGTTGGCGCTATTGTTGTTGTAGGTGTTACAACTTGTGTAGAAGTTTGAGTTGGCGCAATTGTAGATGTAGGTGTTACAACTTGTGTAGATGTTTGAGTTGGCGCTATTGTTGTTGTAGGTGTTACAGCTTGTGTAGATGTTTGATTTGGCGCTATTGTAGTTGTAGGTAAAACAACAGTTGTAGTAGGCTCTAAATTAGTTATTTCACTTACAGGTGTCTGATTAATATTTTCTGATGTTGTTGGGACAGTTTCAATATTTGAAGTATTATTATTAGAATTTGTATTACAAGAAACAAGTGTAATTAGTAAAATTAAAGCTATACTTAATGATTTATATTTTTTCATGTTTCCTCCATTTTTTGCAATTATACCTAATATCGAAATAAATTTCAACAATAGAAAATAAAACTAAAATAAAATTCGAAATAATATAAATTCAAAAAATTAAATTTTGGCTTTATTAAAACAATATTTTGTTTTTTTTATTTTTCCTTCTGATTTTAAAAAATGGAATCTGCTAAAATATACAAATTCCATTCATTATTATTCAAAATTAATAACTAGGTCAACTAAACCTTCATAAAAATCATCTTCATGAGTTACTAAAATTACTGAACCTGGAAAATCATCAATTGCTTCATATAAAGAAGCTTTAGATGAAACATCAAGATGATTAGTAGGCTCATCTAATACTAATATATTAGATTTTTTCATACTCATTAATGCAAGTCTTACTTTTGTTTGTTGTCCACCAGATAATTCTGTCATCTTTTTAATAGCTAAATCACCTTTAATTCCTACTTTAGCAAGAATTGTTCTTAATTCACCATCTGTTTTAGTTGGGTAATAATATCTTAAATAATTTATAGGTGTTACTCTATTATATTTTTCTTCTTGGGCATAATAATTAATAACTGATGCATCAGTCCATTTATATTCACCTTTAATTTGGGGGATAAGACCTAATATTGTTTTTAAAAATGTAGATTTACCTACACCATTTCTACCTAAAATAACTACTTTTTTATTATGTTCTATTAATAAATTAATATTATCTAAAATTATTTTATTATTATAACCTATCGATAAATCAGTTATTTTTAATACATCTTGTCCTAAATTAGAACTAAATGGAAAAGATATATTCATAATATCTGAATTAGTAGGTTTTTCTAATATTTTTATTTTTTCAAGCATCTTACGTCTTGATTGAGCACGTTTTGTAGTAGTAGCTCTTACGATATTTTTATTGATAAATTCAGTAGTTTTTTTGATAAAAGCTTGTTGATTTTCATATGCTTTTTTATAATTATCTTCTCTTATTTTAGATTCAATTAAATAATGATCATAATCCATATTATAACGAATTAATTCTTTATTTTTTAATTCGTATATTACTGTTGCTATCGGCCTTACGAAGGCAATATCATGTGATATAACAACAAATGATTTTTTATATGATTTAAGGTAAGATATGAGATATAAAACATGTGCTTCATCTAAAAAATTTGTTGGTTCATCTAATAAAATAACATCTGGTGTATCAAGTAATATTTTAGCTAAATATACTTTAGCTCTAGTACCACTAGATAATATTTTTAATTTGGTATTTAAATCATAATCTAATAAGCCTAAACCTGCTAAAACATTTTTAATTTTAGCATCTATTGTATAAAAATCAGCTTTATCTAATTCTTGTGATATACTATCTGCATAAGATAAATATTTATCCATTCTATCTGGATTTAATGCTGCTAAATTATAATATTCATTCATCTTTTTTTCTAAATCAAATAAAGATTTATAAGTGGATAATAAATAATCTTCTATACTTAAATCTTCTTTTACAGTTAATTGTTGATCTAAATACGAAAAAGTAGTGTTATTAAGCCATAATACACTACCTTTATCTGGTGATAAATTGAGTGATAAAATCTTCATAAATGTAGATTTACCACTCCCATTTTCACCTAAAATAACAATGTGATCATTATTTAAAACCCTAAATGATACATTATTAAATAATTCTTCAGTTTGATATTTAAATTTTAAATCCTTAACTTCAACTAAGCTCATAATTAATTTAAATCTTTATTATGATTCAAGATTAGATTTACAAATTCTTCAATACTTACATTAACTTGTTTTTGTTCACCATATCTTCTATACGTTACAGTATGAGTATTAACTTCATTATCCCCTATAACAAGTTGATATGGTATTTTTTTCATTTGTGCTTCTCTAATCTTATATCCTAATTTTTCATCACGATAATCAACTTCAAATCTAATTTTATTTTTAATAAATAATTTTTGTAATTCATCACAAAAATCTTTATGGAAATCAAGATTTACTGGAATTAATTTAACTTGAACAGGTGCAAGCCATACAGGAAGTACGCCTTTTGTTTCTTCGATCAAGAATGCAACAAATCTATCTAAAGAGCCTAAAATAGCTCTATGGATAACAACTGGACGTGATTTTCCACCATTTTGATCAATGTATGTTAGTTCAAATCTAGCAGGTAATTGATAATCTAGTTGGATAGTTGATAATGTTACATCATGGCCGATTGCACTTCTAACTTGAACATCAAGCTTAGGTCCATAAAATGCTGCTTCACCTAATGCTTCATAATAATCAAGACCAAGTTCATTTAATACTTCTCTTAATTCTGCTTCACTCTTTTCCCATAATTCATCATTACCAAAATATTTATCTAAATTATTAGGATCTCTAAGAGATAATCTGAATTGATAATTTTTAAATCCAAAATCTTTATAAACTTCCAAAATCATCTTAACTACATTCTTAAATTCATCTTTGATTTGAGATTCCATTAAGAATATATGACAGTCATTTTGATAAAAACATCTTGTACGTTCAATACCAGTTAAGGCACCAGATGCTTCAAATCTAAAATCATTCGCAATTTCTGCAATACGGATAGGTAAATCTCTATATGAATGTAGACCTGATTTATACATAACCATATGATGAGGGCAGTTCATAGGACGAAGTACATATGCCTCATCATCTAGCTTCATTGCTGGGAACATATCATCTTTATAATGATCCCAGTGACCTGATGTTTTATATAATAATACATTACCTAAAGCTGGTGTCATTACATGTTTATATCCTGCCTGAAGTTCTTTATCTACTATATAATCAGAAAGTAATCTTCTTACTGTATAACCATTAGGTAACCACATAGGTAGACCTCTACCTACTAAATCATCAAACATGAAGATACCTAATTCTTTTCCTAATTTTCTATGATCACGAGCTTTACGTTCTTCAAGAATTTGTAAATAATTATCTAATTCTTCTTTTGAAGCCCAAGATGTACCATAAATACGAGTTAGCATCTCGTTTTTAGAGTCGCCTCTCCAATATGCACCAGCTACATTTAATAATTTAAAATTCTTGATTACACCAGTTGAGATGACATGAGGTCCACGGCATACATCAACATAATCTCCTTGTTCATATATACCAGCATCTTCATCTTCAATTGCATCAATCAATTCACATTTGAATTTATCATGCGAAAATTTCTTTTTTGCATCAGCTTTTTTTAAGAAATAATGATTTATACCAATGTTTTCTTTTACTATTTTTCTCATTTCATCTTCAATTTTAGGTAAATCATCATTTGATATAGCAACTGGTAATTTAAAATCATAATAGAAGCCTTCTTCAATTGCAGGTCCAACTCCAAATAAAGAACCTGGATATAATCTATTTATTGCTTGAGCAAGTAAATGAGCAGTTGAATGATTTAATACTTCAAATCCTTCTTTTGAATCAAACATAATTGCCTCAAGCACACCATCTTCTTCTAATACATATTTTAAATCAACTAATTTATCATTGAATTTAGCAACAATTGATTTTTTAAGTAATGATGGAGATATTCCTTTTAATACTTCTAGTACCATCTTACCTTTTTCAACTTCAATTTGGCTACCATCAATTAATGTAATTTTTAACATATAATTTCCTCCCTTATATTAAAAAAGTCCTTAGGTTAAATTACCTAAGGACGAATTACCGTGTTACCACCTTATTCTATTCTATATATAAATATAGATATAGCACTCATTTATCTTTTAACGCAAGATTTACGTAACCGATTAAGGTTCTCTAAAAGGTAGTAATTAATAAATTATCTTATGCATTTCCACCTGCCATGCACTCTCTATAAAGAATCATCTATAATCATGTCCTTTATCTACGATTTACTAGCATATTTTACACTAATTCATGTATATTTTCAATATAGAATATCAAAAACTTATTTAACTATATGTTTTAATTAAATAATATATAATAACAAAATTACATGAATTTAAGTAAGAAATTTATAAAAACATCAAACCTAGGTAAAGTAAATGTTAATTTACCATATGAAGGAGAGTCAATAATTCCTTTTTCAATTAAACGTCTTCTATAATTATTAAAATTACTTTCTTTAAATTTAGATGAATTTAAAATATCATTAACATTATAAGTTTTTGATGAAACCATCGCAATTAAAAAATCTTTTTCAGTTTGTGTTAAATTATTCCAAATAACATCATATCCATTTTTACTTAGATATTCATCATATAAATTTATAAATTCATCATTGATTTTTTTTGGATTATTTTCATAAAATAAATAACCTAACACCTGATATGCATAAGCATATCCTTTAGTTAATGTAGATAATTTTATTGCATAATCCAAATCAATATTAAGTAATTTTTTATATTCTTT
>CAJOOI010000033.1 GCA_905236105.1 uncultured Acholeplasmatales bacterium | reverse complement strand
TTCGCAAATGACTTAGGTCATTTATTAGATGGTTTTGCGACATTAAAAGAATTAAGAAGAATAAAAATAGGTAATTTTGATATAAATAATACAATATCTTTAGATGATGTTACAAATAATGATATTAAACCAATATTTGATATTTTAGATTTACCGAAAGTTTATATTAATAATTCTTTTAAAAAATATATATTAAATGGTATCACATTAGATGAAAGACAAACAAATCTTCATGAGCCTTTTTATGTTTGTGATGATTCAAACATAATTGCAATTTATGAAGAATATGATTTAAATAAATATAAACCAATTATTATATTTAGGTGATTGAATATGAAAACAATAATCATTAGAGATCAAAATTTTATACCTTTTACTGATGATTTGTGTGCGGCAATAGGAAATTTTGATGGAGTTCATTTAGGGCACCAAAAATTAATTGATGAATGCAAAAGACATGGGCTAAAATCTGCAGTATTAACTTTTTATCCACATCCATCAGTATTTATAAAAAAAATCCCTAATTATCCATTGATTACACCACTTGAACATAAAATAGATATTATATCTAGTATGGGTGTTGACTATTTAGTAGTTGTAAGATTTGATAATGATGTGATGAATATGCCTAAAGAAGAATTCATTAATAAAATGAAATATATGAATATTAAGGCTTGTGTATGTGGATATGATTTTACATTTGGTAAAAAAGCTGAAGGAAATATTTTGGATTTAGCTAAAAATTTTGACTTTTATGAAATAAAAAAATTTACTTTTGATAATGTAAGAGTATCATCAACTTATGTAAGAGAATTATTATCTATAGGTAATGTAAAAGAAGTTAATAAAATGCTTGGAAGAACATTTTCTATTAGAGGCAAAGTTAATTTTGGAGAACAAAAAGGAAGAACAATTGGCTTTCCTACAGCTAATATAGATTATAAAAATTATTATTTACCTAAAACTGGAGTTTACTTCGTTAATGCTAAACATGGTGCAAATATATATTTAGGGATTTGTAATATTGGTCATAATCCGACATTTAATTATTCTGAATCAATTAAAGTAGAAACATATATATTTAATTTTGATGAAGACATATATGATGAACAAATAGAAATCTTTTTTGTAGAAAGAATTCGTGATGAAATAAAATTTTCTACAAAAGAAGAACTTATAAAACAAATTAAAATTGATAAAGCAAGTGCTTTAGAAATTGCAGGAAATATGTATTATACAAAATAGGAGAAAAAATATGGCATTATTAATTTCAGTTGCAGGTGGTACTGCATCAGGTAAAACAACAGTAGTAGATGAAATAAAGAAGAATTTCGCTAAAAATGATATATCAGTTGTATGTATGGATAATTATTATAAGAAAAGAGATAATTTGACATTAGCTGAAAGAGAAAAAATAAATTATGATCATCCAGATTCCATAGATATGGAAATGCTAAAGGATGATTTAAAGGCACTACTTTCTGGAAAAGAAATAAAAATGCCTATTTATGATTTCAAAAATCATAATAGAAGTAATGAATTTATCATTATTAAACCAACAAAGGTTATAATTTTAGAAGGTATTTTGGCTTTATATGATCATGAAATTAGAGAATTATCAAATATCTTGATATTTGTTGAAAGTGAACCTGATATTCGTTTCATCAGAAGATTAAAAAGAGATATTGACGAACGTGGAAGAACTCTAGATGGAGTTATCAATCAATATCTTACAACTGTAAAGCCTATGTTTGATTCATATGTTTTACCTACTAAAAGATATGCTGATATAATAATTCCTAATAATACAAAATATAAAATGGCAATTGAAGTTATTTCTGCAAAGATAAAAGAAGAATTACGATAAAAAAAACTTGATTTTTATAAAAAAGCATATATAATATTTATTGTGCATTTCACTTGGATAATAAAATCTCCAATTATTTTCTAGGTGTTTTGTGAATTAATACTAAAAGGAGGAAAATTAAAATGGCTTTAGCAAAAGAAGTTAAAGAAAAATTAATTAAAGAATTTGGCCAAAATGAAAAAGACACAGGTTCTGTTGAAGTTCAAGTTGCTATTTTAACTTATGAAATCAACGATTTAAATGAACATTTCAAAACTCATATTCATGATTTTGAATCAAAACGTGGTCTAATGAGAAAAATTGGTCATAGAAAGAGTTTATTAGCTTATTTAAAATCAGAAGATTTAAAGAGATATGAAACTCTAGTTAAAAAACTAAAACTACGTAAGTAATAGTTATTTAATACCATCACATGATGGTATTTTTTTTTTATGATATAATGTGTATTTCACAAAAAAATTCAAAAACTAACTAGTAATTAAAACAAGATAAACTAATAATATTGAATAAATAAACTAAATAATATATTTAGATAAAACAATAATAAAAACTAAAAACATACAGAAAAATTATTTAAATCGCAAACTAGTTATAAAAACTAGATAATATAAATATAAATTTTATCATATTGTTATTTATAACTGGACATTT
>CAJOOI010000032.1 GCA_905236105.1 uncultured Acholeplasmatales bacterium | reverse complement strand
ATTTATATCAAAATTACCTATTTTTATTCTTCTTAATTCTTTTAATGTCGCAAAACCATCTAATAAATGACCTAAGTCATTTGCGAAGCTTCTTATATAATATCCTTTTGAAACATGAAGTTTTATTTTAAGTTCGAATAAATTATCATCATTTTTATTAAAATCAATAATTTCATAATCAAATAATTTAACTTTTCTTTTAAATTCTTCTAAATTGATATCATCTTTATATTGATATAATTTTTTACCATCTTTTTTGATGGCAGAAACTTTAGGTGGAATTTGTTCTTCTTGATTTTTTAATATTTCTATTTTTTCTTTTAATGTATCAAAAGAAAAATTCATTTCTTTTTCGTTAATTATGTTTCCACAAATATCATATGAATCAGTTTCATAACCAAAAATAATGCTTGCAAGATAAGTTTTATCATCATATTCAAATAATTTTAAAGTTTTAGTTGCATCATCAAGTCCTAATATCATTAAACCTGTTGCATTAGGATCTAATGTACCTGTATGGCCTACTTTTTTTAATGATAATTTTTTTCTTATTATATTACATAAAGTAAAACTAGTGATCCCTTTTGGCTTATCTATTAATAAAAATCCATTCATATTATTTAAAATAAACGACAGTTACGCCATTTAACCCTTCGCCTTCGCCACCATAACGGTAACTTTTAACACCTGGTGCAGTTTTTAAAAACTCCCATACAGCTTTTCTAACTGTACCAGTACCAAAACCATGAATAATAGTCACATAATCAAAATTAGCATATAAGGCTTCATCTAAGAATTTATCTAATAAATAATTAACTTCTTCATATCGTTTGCCACGTAAATCTAAACTCATTTTAGCATTTCTTGCTGGATTGTAACCAGATAATCTTGTTTTCTTTTCTTCTTTTTCTTCTGGTTTAATTGCTATTTCAAGTTCATCTTTAGCAAAATCCATCGAAAATTGGCCTAAATTTACCGTATAATTTTTGCCTTTTATTTTTGCAATAGTACCATGTTTTTGATATTGCAATACTAAAACATAATCTCCAACTTTAAATTCATAATCAGATGCTGGAGTATTTTTAATATCCATCTTATTTACTTTATTTTTTAAAGCAGCAATTTCATGTTCTTTAACTGATTTATCACTAATATCTTTTATTTCATCAAGTAATTCTTTTGCTTCTTGTTTGGCATCAATTAAGATATTTTGTGCTTCTTCTTTAGCTTTATTAATTATTTTAGATTTAGATTGTTCTATTTCTATTTTTTTATTTTTTAATTCTTCTTTTATTTTTTCATTTTCTTTTATTATTTTATCTAATTCTTCTTCTTTTTCTTTAATATTAATCATATTTTCTTCTAGATTTGATATTAAATTTGAAGAATGAGTTGAAGATTTTTCCATATAAGAATTAGCTAAATTAATAACATCTTCGTTTAAACCTAATCTTTTAGCAATTAATATAGCATTTGATTTTCCAGAAATTCCCATATTAAGATGATATGTAGGTTTTAATGTATCAATATCAAATTCTACTGATGCATTAACAATATCTTCCATCTCGTATGCATAATTCTTTAAATCAGAATAATGAGTTGATGCAATAATCTTAATTCCTCTATTTTTTAGATATTCGATGATAGATTTTGCTAAATTTGCACCTTCTTTAGGATCAGTACCACTACCAATTTCATCAAATATAGCAAGTGATTCATCATTTGCTTCATTTATTATATTAATAATTCGATTCATATGTGATGAGAAAGTTGATAATGATTGAGCAATAGATTGTTCATCACCAATATCTGCAAATATTTTAGAATAATATGCAAAAATTGAATCCGCTGATGCTGGTACCATAAGGCCATAATAAGCCATAATATGAAGAAGTCCAACTGTTTTCATCGCAACTGTTTTACCACCTGTATTAGGACCAGTTATAACAATTGCGTTTTTGCCTTTTTTTAATTCGATATTAATTGGTACACAAACATTCTTATCAATTAATGGATGTTTGGCGTTAATTAATTTAAAATATCTATCATTTACTACTTTTGCTGGATAAAAATTGTTATCTATAGACATTTGAGCTTTAGCAAAAACTATATCATAATATGTAATTGCTTCTAAAGAACTTAAAAGTTCATCAGCTTGAGCAGAAACAAGTAAAGATAAATTTTTTAATATAGTTTTAATTTCTTCAGTTTCTTTCATCCTAAATACATCAAGTTCACTTGATATTGCAATTGTAGCTTCTGGTTCAATATAAACTGTAGATGATGAAGATGACATATCTACTACTACACCTTTAACATGATTTTTATATTCAGCTTTAATTGGTAAAGTCATTTTACCATTTCTAGATGTAATAATATTATCAGATAAATATTTAGAATTTGAAATTAGTAATTCATTTAATTTATTTCTAAGTCTTGTTTCAAGCATTCTTATGCTTCTTCTAATCATAAATAAATCACGAGATGCATTATCTAAGATATTTCCATCTTGATCTATTGCAATCTTTATGGATGAAGCAAGTGTCTTAGGAATGATTATATTAGGTAAATATATTTCAAGTCTTTCAGTTTTTAATTTTAAATCATTTAATTTTTTAAAATATTTTAATACATTTTCACAAGCATTAATAAAAAAGACTATATCAAGTAATTCACCTGCTTTAAGCATGCCACCAATTTTGGCATAATTTATAGCCTCAAAAACATCATATACTCCTCCTAAAGGAATATCTGAATATTTTATTATTGCATCAAAAGCTTCTTTTGTTTCTTCACCTAATCTTAAAACATCATCATAGTCTTTAGCAATTAAATCAAATTCAATTTTTCTTTTTGCATAATTTGTTTTAGAATATGTTTTTAATTTTTCTAAAATTATATCAAATTCTAAAACTGAAAAATCATATTTCACAAATTATACCTCAATAATGTTGTTGTTTTCTAATAATGTATTATATGTATAAACTTTTGTACCATAAATGTCGGTATCTGGAGTTACAAATTCCATTTCACATTCATTTACATATTTTAATAATGACTTTGAAGAAGGATAGATAATAAATACTTTTCTATTTTCTTTATTTTCTTTGGCAAAATCATATCTTATAAATTCTTCAACACCTGGGACAAAATTTAGACTTTCATCAGTATATGAACGTCTAATTTGCCATTTTATTGAATTATTAATAGTTATTTCATAATCATTATAATTTGGAATAACTTTAATATAATAATTATATTTTTCTGTTTCAATATAAAAATCATATGGTAAATTATCATTCTTAAAATGACTTATTTTTTCAATTTTAATATTTTTATTTTTATTTTTTAAGGCATTTAAGATATTTGAAATATCATTAAACATCTTATTATTTTTCCTTTTAGTAACAATTGCATTAATTAAAACTAAAATTAAAATTAATAAAAATAAAGCTCCTGCCCCAATTACAAAATAAATCCAAAAGGTATTACTCATCAGATTTACCACCTTTTTTCCATAAAATTAAATTAATTATTATTACAATCGCAAAAATAATAATTGCAACACCATAAATTGATAAAGCTACAATTATTATATTATTACTACTTCTAAGTGCTCCTAATATTAATAAAATAGTTCCTAAAACACTTGCCAAAAATCCTAAAAATATAGATATATAGACAAATATCTTATTTTTCATTAAAATCACCATTAATAATTGTTTCAACTTTTAAACCAATTTCATTTGTATTCATATCTTTAAAATCTTCATAATTTATTGGTTTATGAACAATTACTTTAACATTTTTTCTTTTTCTTCTTGGTAATTTAGCAATATTTGAACTACCTATAATAGATACAGGCAAAATGCTTCTTTTTGATTTTGTAGCTAATTTATATGCTCCAGCTCTAAGGCCAGACATAGTTTCTTCATCTCTTGTTAATATTCCACCTTCTGGAAATATAATTATAGATAAGCCACCTTTTAATTTCTCAATTCCTTCATTAATTGATAATACTGCTTCTCTAGTATTATTTCTATTTAATGAAATAGCACCAAATGTATCTTTTATAGCTATCATTATTTTATTAGTAAATAAATCACTTTTACCAATAGCTGTACATATAATATGCATTTCATGGTACATAATAACTGGATCAAGCATCGATTTATGATTTGCATAAATTACATATGTATCATCTTTATTGATATTTTCTAAACCTACTATAGTTGGTTTAATGTGATTATATTTTATAGTCAAAAAGCATGCATTTCTAAGTAGAAAATGTCTAAATTTGCCTTTAGGATTGTCTTTTTTGCATAAGAATAGATATGCTAAAACAAATAAAACAATGCAAACTGCTGCAAGTATTATTGCAACAGGCACCCATAAAAACATAAACCAGCTTGAAATAGGTATAAAATAAAAACCAACACTAAAAATTATAGATAAAATAATTAATACAATAATAAGGCCCATATTTATCTAATCCTTTCAAATAAAGTATACCTAACTAAATCTGTTTCATTTTCCCATATTAATTTATAATCAGAAAAATCAATTTTTGGAAAATAAACATTACCATCATGATGACCTTTTATAAATGAAATATATAATTTATCTGCATATTTTAAGGCAATCTTATATATGCTTAAGCCACCTACAACAAATATATCTTCATCAATTTCATTTAAAAATTTATTTAAATCTCTTACAATGATACCATCATCTATTTTTAAATTATCATTTAATGTTGCAACATATATTTTTCCATAAGGTAAAGGTTTATCTTTATAATAACCTTTTAAAGAAAAATATGTTACATCACCCATAATAACAGTTTGACCTTTTGTTTTAGATTTATAATACAATAAATCTTCTTTTATATGCCAAGGGATTTTATCATCTTTTCCTATTAGATTGTCTTCATCCATCGCCCAAATTAAATTTATCATACTGCTACCTTACCTTTTATAACTGGATATGGATCATAATCTTCTAATTTAAAATCATCATATTTGAAATCAAAAATAGATTTAACATCTTTATTAATAATCATTTTTGGCAATTTCTTAGGAGTTCTTGTAAGCTGTAAATTAATTTGATCTAAATGATTTAAATAAATATGTGCATCACCCAAAGTATGTACAAAACAACCAGGCTTTAAATCACATACTTGAGCAATCATCATTGTAAATAATGCATAGCTTGCAATATTAAATGGTACCCCTAAAAATACATCTGCACTTCTTTGATATAATTGACAAGATAATTTACCTTCATTCACATAAAATTGCAT
>CAJOOI010000031.1 GCA_905236105.1 uncultured Acholeplasmatales bacterium | reverse complement strand
TCATATTATAATATTGAAACTAAATTAGAATCATATCACGAATTTAATCAAGAATTAAAAGAAGATAAAATAATAACTGAAATCGAAAACGGTATGCATATTGCCCTAATTTCCGATGCTGGTCTACCTGTAATTTCAGATCCTGGCTATAAAATTGCATCAGCCTTAATAAAAAAAGGCTTAAGAGTTTCTACAATTCCAGGTCCATCAGCTGGTATTTCTGCACTTATAAAAAGTGGCATAGCCCCTATGCCTTATTTATTTTACGGCTTTTTAGATGCCAAAGAAGCAAAGAAAAAAGAAGAGCTTAATGAATTAAAATATGAGAAATCTACTCTTGTTTTTTATGAAGCACCTCACAGAATCAATAAAACATTAGAAGCTATGCTTGAGGTTTTAGGCAATAGATTTATTTCAATTGAACGTGAAATAACTAAGCTTCATGAGGAACATATTGATGGCTACATCAAAGATTTAATTGATTTAGAATATAAAGGTGAAATAGTTATTATTGTAGAAGGCTATAAAGAAGATAAAATTAAAGATGTAAATTATATTGAACAAATAGATAATTTAATCAACAAAGGATATAAATTATCTTTAGCAGTTAAAGAAATTTCAAATATGTATAATCTTAATCGAAATGAACTTTATAAAAAATATTTAGACAATAAAGAGGATAACTAACTAATGAATGATAAATTAAAAGAAATTAGCTATGATGAGCTAATTTCAATGTTTGATTCTTTTGATAGTGGATTAGTAATGATTGGTGGACTTTGGTGTCCAAATTGTACATCAATTATTGACAATGTATTAAAAATAGCTGAAGAAAAGAATTTAAATAATGTTTATATGTATGACCCTAAATTCAAAAATATTTATGGTGAGATGGAAGATTTAAGAGATTGTAAATCACTTGAAATCAAATTAAAATATTATGCCATTGTTGAAAAAATGGGATTTAAATCAAGCGAAAGAGTAAAAGATACTTTAATTGCTAAAATACACATTCCATGTTTTTTAGCAATAAGACATGGTATATGTAATAAATATTATTCAATTGAATTATTTAAAGATAATAATATTTTACATGAATTAAATTCAGATACAGACTTAACAATGGAATTTGAAGATAATATTAAAGAATTAATTGATATTGTAAAAAAAGATGAATTAATGTATTAAGAAATGTGAAACAGCTTGTTTCACATTTATCATTTTTTCACATTATTTATACTTATTTTTAAAACAATTATATTATAGGATAGTAATATGTTAGTAGATGTCATAAAAAAATTTTTAAAAGAAAATAACATATCAAAAGAAACTTATCTAGTTTTAGGCTTATCAGGTGGCGTTGATTCAATGACACTTTTTGATTGTTTATATAAACTAAATTATAAAATCATAATTGCCCATGTAAACCATCATAAAAGACTAGAGTCAGAAAAAGAAATGGATTATATCAAAAATCTAGCAAAGAAGCTTGATGTACCTTTTGAATTACTAAATTATTATGATGATCATTCAGATAATTTTCACAATTTAGCACATCATGCACGTTATGATTTTTTTAAAAAATGTGCAGATAAATACAAGACCAAATATATTATTACAGCTCATCATGCTGATGATCAAATAGAAACTGTATTAATCAAAATGATGGAAGGATCTAATTTATATGGATATGGTGGTATATCGAAAATAAATGATGATGGTAATTATAAAATCATAAGACCTTTATTAACTATTCCTAAAAATGAATTATATGATTATGCAAATAAAAATAATATTATTTATTTTGAAGATTCATCAAATAGTGAAAATCATTATTTAAGGAATAGAATTAGACATAATATTATTCCTATCATAAAAAATGAATGTCCTGATATTTATAATAAAATTGATGAATATTCTATTCAAATAAAAGAAGCTTTCGAATATATAAGAAATGAAGCTATAAATTATTTAAAAACAAATGATAATAAAATTAATTTAGAAACATATTCTAAATTAAATATAGCTTTAAAGAAAGATATTATATGTTTATTATTAGAATATAATTATATAAGAAAAAATAATAACATTATTTTAAATATTTATAATTTATTAGAATCTAATTTAGGTAGCAAAGAAATTAAATTAGAAAATGATTATTATTTCTTTAGAAAATATAATCTAGCTTATATAGCTAAAAAAGAGATTAAAAGAGAAGAAAAAGAATATATATTAAACATAGATAATGTAGTATTTTTTAATAATAAATATAAAGTTTATTTTTCAAAAAACATTCCAATAAATAATGCAAAATATATTAAACTATGTTATAATAACATAGAATTGCCTTTTAAAATTAGAACCAAAAAAGAAGGGGATGTAATTTTATTAATTAACGGGAGTAAAAAAATATCTCGTATATTAATAGATAATAAGGTACCTAAAGAAGAAAGAAATAATGTTCCTATTATTTTAGATAATAAAGATAATATTCTTTGGGTATATGATTATGCAAAATCAAAACAAGTTTTTGAAGATAAATTAAAAGGTGATATCTTTTTAATATTAGAAGGGATGAATTAAATATGAATAACGATATTAAAAAAGTATTATTTAGCGAACAAGATATTGAAGAAGGTATTTTAAAATTAGCTTCAAAGCTAAATGAAGATTATAAAGATAAGAATCCACTATTTGTTGGATTACTTAAGGGAGTTATTCCTTTTATAGGAGATTTAACTAAAAAAATAGAATGCTTTTGTGAAATAGACTATATTAGAGTACGTTCATACGAAGGCAAGACTCCATCAGGAACACTTAATTTAAGTGGTTATGTACCTGATGTAAAAGGAAAAGATGTTATAATTGTTGATGATATTTTAGATACAGGAAATACAACAAATAAAATTAAAAAATTATTCATAAATGCCGGTGCAAAAAGTGTTAAAATTTGTGTTCTTTTAAATAAACCAGAAGGTAGATTAGTTGAAATTGAACCAGATTATTATTGTTTTGATACACCGAATGAATTTGTTGTAGGTTATGGACTTGATTTCAACCAAAAATATCGTAACTTACCATATATTGGAGTACTAAAAGAAGAAGTTTACGAGAGGTGATGTAAATGCAGGATAATAACAACAAAAATAAAGATAATAATGAACGCCCTAGAATATCTAGATATAGTGGTATTATCTTCTTTATAGTTGTAATAGCATTATTTGTATTATTATTTTTCTTAATCAATCGATTAACAACTACAAGAAGAGAAACATACACTCTTAATGAATTTATTACTTATGCAGATAAGAATGATGTTTCAACTACAGATTTAGTAGCAACACCAATTAGTGATAATTATGATTTATATTACATAACTGGTAAAATTAAATCTACTAATAAAGATTTCCAAGTAGCTGTAACAACAGAAGAATTACAAATAATTAGAACTGATTATAAAGAATTAAATATTAAAATAACACCACTTTCAACTAATTATTTCTTATCAATCTTCTTATCATTATTACCATATATTATTATATTAATTCCAACCATCATTATTTTAAGAAGTTTATTAAAAGCTCAAGGTGGAGCAGGAGGAGCATTTGATTTTGCTAAATCAACTGCTAAACTTGCCAAAGGAAAAACTGTAACATTTAAAGATGTTGCAGGATGTGATGAAGAAAAACAAGAATTAGTTGAAATCATAGATTTCTTGAAAAATCCTAAAAAATATGCAGAAATTGGTGCTCGTGTACCAAAAGGTGTAATTCTTTTTGGTCCTCCTGGTACCGGTAAAACACTACTTGCTAAAGCTGTTGCAGGTGAAGCAGGTGTTGCATTCTATTCTATATCTGGATCTGATTTCGTTGAAATGTTTGTCGGTGTTGGTGCATCTCGTGTAAGAGATATGTTCAAAACTGCCAAAGAAAATGCTCCATGTATTTTATTTATTGATGAAATTGATGCTGTAGGTAGACAACGTGGTGCTGGTATGGGTGGTGGACATGATGAACGTGAACAAACACTTAACCAATTATTAGTTGAAATGGATGGCTTTAATGGTAATACTGGTATCATCATTATGGCCGCAACAAACCGTCCAGATGTATTAGACCCAGCCTTATTAAGACCAGGTCGTTTTGATAGACAAATTACAATTTCTAATCCTGATATGAGAGGAAGAGAAGCAATATTAAAAGTACATGCTAGAAATAAGCATCTAGATCCATCTGTTAAATTAGATGAAATTGCATCTCGTACTCCAGGATTTAGTGGTGCAGATATTGAAAACTTACTTAACGAAGCAGCATTACTTGCTGCAAGAGAAAACAGAAAAACAATCAATACTCAAGATATCGATGAGGCCATCGATAGAGTAATGATGGGTCCTGCTAAAAAGAGTAAAAAATATACTGAAAAAGAAAGAAAGCTTGTTGCATATCATGAAGCAGGTCATGCTGTAATTGGTCTTAAGCTTGAAGATGCATCTACAGTTCAAAAAATCACAATTGTTCCTCGTGGTCAAGCTGGTGGTTATAACTTAATGATGCCTAAAGAAGAAACATATTTCCAAACTAAAAATCAATTACTTGAAACCATAACAGGCTTCTTAGGTGGTAGAGTTGCTGAAGAATTAATTTTCTCAGATGTAACAACAGGCGCACATAACGATTTTGAAAATGCTACAAAAATAGCTCGTGCTATGGTAACTGAATATGGTATGTCAGATTTAGGTCCTATTCAATATGAACAACCACAAGGCAGTGTCTTCTTAGGAAGAGATTATTTAAAAGATAAGAACTTCTCAGATCAAGTTGCTCAAGAAATCGATAAAGAAGTAAGAAAAATTATTGAATCTTGTTACGAAAGAGCTCAAAAAGTAATTAAAGAAAACATGGATTTACTTACTAATATAGCTGAATATCTATTGAAGCTTGAAACATTAACTAAATCTGAAATTGATGAAATTTATGAAACAGGTCATCTTGCTTGGTATGATTCAAAAATTTCACTTTCAAATCAATTAAAAGAAGATTCAAATGAAATTAAACCACAAGAAGAAAAAATAGATAATGTTGATGCTAAAGATACATCTACGGATGAAGAAGATTCAACTACTAATACAACAGATTCAAAAAAAGATGACAATGAATAATATATGAGACTAGATAAATATTTAAAAGTTTCAAGATTAATAAAAAGAAGAACTGTTGCTAATGAAGCAGCAACAAACGAAAAAATATTAGTAAATAATAATTTAGCCAAACCTTCTAAAGATATAAAAATAGGAGATTTAATTACTATTATTTACACAAATAAAAAAGTAACTGTAAGAGTTACTTCACTAGAAATACAAATCAAAAAAGAAAATGCATCACTGATGTATGAATTTGTAGAAGAAATTAATAATTAATATTGTGTGGCAATTATATTTTATAATTGCCCTTTTTACAATATTTTTCTTGAAATTTCATCTAAAACGATATAAGATAATGCTAAAGTTTATGGGGGAAAATAAAAATGAGATTGATTAAAAAAATTATAGCAGCAACAACACTTTTTGCAGTTGCACTTACATTCACTTCTTGTAATAAATTCTATACTCAAGTTTCACTTGACGAATTAAGTAAACAAGCAGAAAAATTGCCTACATCTGAATATAGTAAATTAACTTGTACTTATTATACAAAAACTAAAGAAACTGACGGTAAAGAATCAAGAAAAGACTATACATTACATTTCAAATATGAAAAAGGATTATTATCATCATATGCATGGACTTCAACAGATAAATTATCTATAGCTGATAATTTAGTTGCTTTAGAAATAAGCACAAAAATTGGGTATTCAGATTTAAAATCTGTAATTGAATCAATAAAATCAGAAGGAACAACTGCAGGTTATAAATTTTATTATAAAGAAAACTTATTTAGAATAGAATATAGTTATGAAAAGAAATATGATAATAATAATTATACATTTTCAACCGCATCATATGAATTTAATGAAGTAGGACTTCCAACATTAATTTATGAATTTAATGAAACTGCTGAAGATGGGAAAGCTTTTTCAACTGCAGTAAGCTATACAAATAAATATGAAAAAGAAGTAGTTACTACATCAACTAACGCTTAAAATTTTAAGACCATAAAATCATAAGATTGAATATCTTATGATTTTTTTATGTATAATAAAGCAATAAATTAATAATATAAAACCTAGGTATAAAGATATTTTTTCTTTTTTCCTAGGTTTTATATTTTAAAATTTAATATTTTATATTTTTGAAATAATTATTGTACCAGTATCTAATTTTAATAACTACGTATTATTTTTTAAATCATTAAAAATTATTTAAATCCAAAGTGATACACTTCACCATGGATTTAAATAATTTTTATATACCTTCATTATAAATTGAATTAATTTTATTTATTTTTAATTCATAAATTTCTTCAGCCAAATAAGGAAATATAGGACTTATTAATTGCAAATATCTTAATAATTGTCCTTTAGATATAATTGATTTATTAAATATATGTTTATTAGTAAAATTAATAATTAATTTAATATAATCATTAGTTTTATATAATCTTAACAATTCTAATACATCTAATTTTAAATTTCTAAATAAAACATCATCATCGTAATTAGGACCTATTTCTAAATTAATTAATACATCTTTTAATTCTTTAACATATTTATCCATATCACTTAATGAATATAAATTAAATTCAAATATTTCATTAATTTCATTAGATAATACAAAATATCTAATTGAATCAGAATAAAATTTTTCTAATATACGATCGAAATCAATTAAATTATTATTTATTCTTTTAATATCATCTAATTTTACATCAACAACCTTAGATGATATTAATATTTTATTAGTTAAATTATAATTTAATTTAAATTCTTTCTTAAAGATTTTAAAGATGGCAAGAGGCATCAAAATTTGGCTTAGAACGCTTTTTTCATCAACAACCATTAAATCTATAGGTAACCATTCATTAAACGTTTCTAAGGCCTCTTTTGAGAATATTGAATCAAATGCAGAATATTTATCATAAAATATAGAAATAAATGGAGTAATACCTTCTATAAATAAATTATTTATAGTTCCACCTAATACTTCACCATCTTCATTTTTAAAGCTATGATTAGAAAAACGATATTGATTTGAAAATTTAAATGGTAAATTTTTCTTCAACGAAACCAATTCCATATTATTTTCTAAAAAAGGAAATAATGGACCATAATTATCTAAAGATAATAAATTTATTTCATCATTAATATATTCTATATTTAATCTACCTATTCCAGCATCAATAAATTCTTCTATTATTTTATTATGAGCTGTATTTTTATCTAAATCATCTAAAAAATCAGAATTAACCATTACATCATCAACTACAACATCAAAAGTTATAAAACCACATTCTAAAGCTATAGCGTAATCTTCTTCATCTTTAGCTGGAATACCTAAATAAATTGCTTCTTTATAAAATCTAGAAATACATACAGGTATTTTATCACCTGTAAGTGGATTTATTGCATAATTACCACTAAACATAATAGGATTTTCTTTTAAAAATAAATCCATGTTTTCTTTTTCATCTTCCGTTACATATAAACTTACATCTATGTAATCTGGATTTAAAAATATATAGCTTAATCCACCTAAATATTCTGGTTCTAGCATTTTAATTGTTAAAGTTTTTTTATTTGTTATACTTAAATCCATCACAAATACTTCTTTTGGACTTAAGAATTCCTTCATTTCTTTTTTATATTTTTTATCAATATCTAATTCATCTATTTCATTTATTATTTCATTAATAAATGGTTTTATATTTAATAAAAAACATTTTTGATTAATTTGCTTTAAATTCTTTTTAGCATATCCATCTTTATATATTTTATTAGTTTTTTCATCATAATATACAACTTTATTTTTATATATGATATAACCTTTTTCATAAAAATCAATAAATGCAGTTTGTAATAATCTTAAGAAAACATCTTCTTTCATATCAATTAATTTTTCACTATTAATTCCTATACCTAGTCTTCTTAATTGATTATAAAACATATCATTTATTTTACCATCATCTGTACCACTTTTTCTTCCTTCTAAGATAGATGATGCCCCAAGCGAATGAAATCCTACTGGGAATAAAACATTATTGCCTTTTAATCTAAAAAATCTAGCATATAAATCAGCATTTAAAAGAGCACTAACTTTACCATCTTGAAAACCATATTGATTTGTTCTTGGGAAATAAGAAAAAACATAACTAGAATCATTTATCCTATTATGTCTCAATTCAAATATTCTTTTTTGTTCCCATTTATTATACCAACTATTTCTTCCCATAAATCCACCCGAAAAAAAAGGTTGCCCAAGGCAACCCTTTATTATTTAAGAACTTGCATTATGAAATCAACGATATCTTCAACTGTTGAAATTTTTTCTAAGTTGTCGTCTTCTAATTTAATTTCAAATTCATCTTCAAGTGCCATAATAATTTGTACTGCATCTATACTATCAGCACCTAAATCTTCTTTTAATTTAGCTTGTAAAGTTACTTTTTCTGCTTTGACATCAAGTTCGTTTAAAATAACTGCCTTAACTTTTTCAAATACTTCATTCTTATTCATTCTCTTATACCTCTTTTATATGCTAGATTGATTTTAGCATTTTTTTAGAAAGATGTAAATAATTTTGACCAAAACTTAATTAATTATTACTGATAACATCTTCAAATATATATTGAGCTACAGCATGAATATTAATTTCTGATGATGTAGTTTTAAAGATATCGCAATAATCATTTGGATTTGATGTATCAAACAATAATTTACCATCACGAATACCAAGACTTACAAATCCTAGTGATGATGAAATTTCTTTAACACCAAAAGTTGTTCTCATTTCTTCACCTTTTGAAACTGATTTTACGCCTTCTTTAACATCAAATACTAAAACATTAACACCACTAATACCTTGATTATCATATTCATTTTGAATAATTGAAACATTATTAGCTGATGTCGTTGAATCAGATGATATTAATAAAACAACAAAATCTTCATTATTAGCTTTTTTTGTTTTAAATTCATCAAGACTAATTTCAGTAAAGCAATTATCTTCAGTTATATCTGCACCAAGAGCTTTAAATGTTTTATAAAAACTTGTTCCACTACAGCTCGCAAATGAAATTAACATTAAAAAAGCTATAGAAAAAACAGAAATTAATTTTAATAATTTATTCATAGGATTTCCTCCTTTTAAAAAGACTAAAAATATTATAATCTAATGCCTATCTTTATGCAAGTTATTTTTTCTTTTTATATACTATGTATATAACCTAATTATTAAAAATCTATTAGCTTTTTAAGATCCTTAAAATCATTAAAAATTATTGAATCACTTTTTAATAATTTTTCTTTAGATTGATGACCATTAGGTATCAAAATTGATCTGACTCCTAAAGCTTTAGCTACTTCCTCATCATGAAGTGTGTCTCCAACAAATATAATTTCTTCTTTATTTAAATTCTTATTTTTAATATAATCTAATGCTAAATTAATTTTGCTTGCTGCATGAATATTATCTAAGCCTAATACATCATCAACAATAGGTGTTAATTTAAAATGATTACATTGTTCTAATAAATTATTTTTTTCACTTGCTGATAAAATATAAACATTTATATCATGAGCTTTTAAAAATTTAATTGTTTCAATAACACCATCATATAAATTACAATTAAGAGAAGCTTTTTGATATCCATTAATAAATTTTATAGATAATTTTTCATAAGATTCAACACTAAAATCTATGCCTGCAAGCTCATAATATTTTTTAATAGGAAAAGTAAATATATTTTTATATTCTTCTAATGTAACTTCTTTTTTACCTTGTTCTTTTAATACTTTATTTAATAAATTTAAACATAAATCAACATCGTTGATTAATGTTCCATTAAAATCTAAAAATACATTTTTAATCATCTTCATACCTCTTTAAAGTCTTATTTAATATATCTTTTAATTCAGCTGTTAATTCATTAGGTGATAGAAGCTTTGCATTATTACCAAATGATAAAATAAAAGATATAATGCTACTTTTATTTTGCATATCAACTTTTAATATAACTTTATTATTACTTATTTCTTCTATTATTTGGTTTTTACCATAAATATGATTTTTAATAACTTTATTTAAATTAGTCAATTCAACTTCTATATGAATATATTCATCATTTTTTTTGATACCAAATTCATCTAAATAATTTTCTAAAACAAAATCTTTATTTTTAGAAAATCTATTTCTTAATACTTCAATATCACTAATTCTATCTAATTTATAAAATGCCATCTCATCTTTAATTTCATTATAAGCCAAAATAAAATAGCTGCCATTATATAAAAATAAAGAATATGGATAAATGATATGTCCTACTTTTTTATCATTAAAATTTAAATAATTAATTTTAACTTTAAATTGATTATTAATTCCATCTTTTAATAAATCATATCTTAATTTAATTTCATTAAATTCCATATTTGATGGATATCTATCAATCATTCTTAAAGGTACAATTGTTTTTTCATTTGAAGATAAAAATTTACCAATGATTGTATTTAATTCTTTATAATTTATGAAATTATTTTTTTCTAAATCATTTAATGCAGAATATAATATTTTCTCTTCTTCAAATGAAAGATTAACTGAAGGCATCATATTATCTTTTATTAGGCGATAGCCTCCATACAAGCCTTTTGATGAATCAATAATATATCCTAATGATTCTATCTCTTTAAAATATTCACGAATATTTCTAGGATTAGTATCTAATAATTCAGCTAAAGTTTTGGTATTAATATAATCATCTTGTGCATATAAAATTTGTATTAATTTAACGCATGCAGCAGTTTTATTCATCTAATTCACCACCAAATTAATATCGGCACTATAAATGCCTATATTATAACAAAATAGCCCCAAAATTTAAAGATTAATGTGGCTAAATTCGAAAAAAAGACTATCAAGAATTTTATTTCTCAATAGTCTTTAAGTATTAATTATAATACTTTTCTATCATTGAAAAATATAGCTATTGCACCCCAACCATTGACATGCAATCTAACTTTTAAATTTGATACTTCATGTTCTAAATCTTTACTTTTAGCAACAAATATAGATTGTCTTCTTTTCTTTTCATCATCAATTTCAATTAGCATTGATACAGCACCATTATAGCATCTTACATTATGGCCATTAACTACATAATGCTTATCTTTTAATAATAATGCATTTATCAAGAATGCAACACCAAAGATAGTTATTAAAATCCATAAGAGACTTAAAGTTCTTTGAGAACTTGTTGTTTCATCTTTTGATACAAATATCACAAAAAGTACAATTCCTAAAACTGTTATGGCAAGTGATATAAGAATATGAATCATTTTAGGTATGCTAAATTTTTTTACTGCTTTAACATTTAATTGATTGACTTCCATATTTACACCATCTTCTATAAATTAATATCAAGCTCAACAGGACAATGATCGCTTCCAAAGATACCAGAATATATTTTGGCATCATTTATTTTGTTTTGTAATGAATTAGAAATAACAAAATAATCAATTCTCCATCCTATATTCTTTTCTCTCGCATGAAAACGATAGCTCCACCAACTGTATTCTATTTTATCTGGATATAAAAATCTAAATGTATCAGTAAATCCAGCATCCAATAATAAAGAAAATTTATTTCTTTCTTCATCAGTAAATCC
>CAJOOI010000030.1 GCA_905236105.1 uncultured Acholeplasmatales bacterium | reverse complement strand
GTTGGTGGCCTTAGTATCGCAACATATATATTTGTATTATTATTATTTATAACAATATTAGCTTATACAGTAGTTAAATTAGTTGAAAATTCAAAATAATATTAAATATATTATTATTTTAATTTAAAGGGCTTAATCGCCCTTTTATTATGCTAGAAATTAAATGTTTAATTAAATCAATAAAGTCCTGCTTTAGTGACATTATAGGTAAAGCAGGACTTTATTGATTTTTTAATTTATTATATGATCTAAATCATATGTTTTAACTAGATAATATTTATCTTTTGGTATGGTACCTTCAATATAAACGCCATTATCTCTATATTCTTTTTTAGTAATTTTACCAATTGATTCCATAATAGATGTTGTTTTGCCATCTTTATATGGTATTAATAATTTAACACTAAAAATATAATCAAATTCATTTTTTATTGAAGTTAATAATTTATCTAAATTTAATTTAGTATAATTTGAATATGGTATATATTCATAACCATTAATTAATAATTCTTCAGATATTGTTTTATCCCATTTATTTAATAAAAACTTCATTGGTACATTAGATGCACCTATAAGATATAATGTATCCATTACAACCTGAATTTGTTCATTAATATAATTAGTAGATGAATCAACAACATGAATTATTAAATCAGCATTTTTAACTTCTTCTAATGTTGAATAAAAAGAATTAATTAAATATGGTGGCATCTTTGATATGAAGCCAACTGTATCAGTTAAAATAAATTCAAATTTATCATATAAAACATGACGAGATGATGTAGATAAGGTTGCAAATACTTTATCTTCAGCATAAACTTTTTTATCATTGTTTGTATTTTCTAATATGGTATTCATAGTTGTTGATTTACCAGCGTTGGTATAACCAACTAAAGCAACAATAGGAATACCTTTTTCTTTTCTTTTTAAAACTTGAGTTTTATTCTTTTCTCTTAAATCTTTTAATTTTCTTTGAATAGATATTATTTCAGACATTAAATGTCTTCTATCTAATTCTTTTGTTGTTTCACCTTTACCTCTAACTATTCCCCCACCACCAATACGTGATTCTTCTTGTTTTAATAATTCACACCTTGGTAGCATATAATAATCTTTAGCTAGCTTTAATTCTAATTTTGCCATACTAGTTTGACATCTTTCTTCAAAGATAGTCAAAATAACATAAGATCTATCTATACATTCTACACCTAATATTTCTTGATTATTTCTTAATTGAGATGGAGTTAATTCATCATTAAAAACAACTAAATTAATATCATTTACAAGCAGATACATTTTTATTTCATCTAATTTACCTTTACCTAAATAAGTTTTAGCATTAGGTTTATCTAATTTTTGATAAAATATTTTATCTACTTGAATATCAAGAGTTGATACTAAATTAGTTAATTCATCTAATGAATATTCTATATCATAACGATCATTTTTAGTTGAAACACCGACTAATACACATTTCAAAAGGCATCACCTTCTTCTTTAAAAGTATACCACATATAGCTTTATAAGGCAAAAGAAAAGGATACTATTGCTAGTATCCTAATCTATTATTTAATAATTGATTGATTTTTTTATTGAATCAATATTATGCGTTTGCTTCTTGTGAAGCTGCTTGAACTACTTGTAAATCAAACAAATAGAAACCATCAGCACTAGCACCTAAATAATATGTACCCGCTGCAACATTTTCAAATGTAATAGTATTAATATTAGTAGCTTCAAAAGCATCTATTCCATCACTTTCTTTTACTTTTGTTCCCTCAGCATTATATAAAACTAATTTTGCATTACTAGTTGCTGATTTTTTAGTAGCAACAATATTTATTGTAGCTTGCGAATCTAATGTGATAACAACACAGTTTGCTGCGCTTGAACCAGCAACTGCTTTACCAGCATTTAATTTTAATACTTTTGTTATAGTTGTAGCCTTGTTATCTACTGTTGCAAAGCTTGTATGTACATTAGATACTGAAACAGCGGTACCATCAGCTTTACCATATATTGTAAAAATTCCACTTACAACTGTTCCAGCAGTAACTTTACTATCTAATTTAGATGTATCTAATTGTGTAATCTTATTAGCTACTGGTGTTGTTTGACCTTCACCTGCAAAATAAACTTTACCTGTTAATGAATAGATACCAAAATCTTTTGTTGCAACATTTCCACTATATAAAACTTCTACGAAATAGAATTCAGTATCAGATGTAATGCTAATTGTACTCTTCTTAGTAAGTTTACTAACTGTTACACCTTCCCAAGTTGCAGTCTTAACTAAAGTAGTACCATCTTCAGCATATAGATTTACTGTTGCATTAATTGAATTGCTTGTGCCAGTTGAAGCGCTAAGCATTTCTAAATCTATTTGATATGCGCCTTTTGCGAATTTAGTAACATTTTTAATTCCTTCATTTACAGCAAATTTAGGGCAATTTACAGCATCTGCACTATCTTTAGTGCCGCCAATTGTTGGGCTAATTTTTTGATTACCACTTGTTGTAACCTTCCAATCTGTTTGAGTATTATATTCATAACCTTTAAATTCAGTTAAATCTACTACTTCAGCAGAAGCGCTAACTTTAACATAAAGTGTTGTATCTTGAGTAAATGCTTGACCAAAATTGAATGCAGTAGTTTTTGCAGCATCGCTATAGAAGCCTTGAATTGATCCTTCTACTCCACTTGAAGCTAATAATTCTTTTGCAAATGCTTCACTAAATTTAAATCCTTTGTACCAATCCATTTTAGGTGATACAGCTTCGCTAACAACAAATGTAACTTTAATTTCTTCAGGATCATCTTCTGATACTAAACCCATTACATTTTTAGCAACTGGCCATGTGTATGCATATTTTAATTTATCAGTTGCAGAGAACATATCAATGATTGTTTGAGCACGATTTAATGTTTCTAATACTTCAACTGATGTATAATTTGCAGCTTCTGCTTTAGTTAAAGCACCAGCACCAGTGTTATTATATTCTTTAATATTATTCTTAGCTGGGCTCTTGCCTTTATTCATTTCAGTATAACGTGGATTCTTTAATGAAGTGCTACCTTCTTCAACTGGTTCACCATGACCAAAGTCTGTTTTTGCATAAGCAGCTGAAATTGTAGAATTTACAATATAAAGTCTCATGCCTTCATCCCAAGTTCTACCTAATGATACAGTACCATTTGCTACACCTTTACCATCTTCAGTTGGTGCATCTGCTTCAAATACACATCTATCAAATACATAACCAAATGCTGAATCAGAACCTTTGTTACATGCTACATAGCCACCATTCTTATCTTGATTTGCACCAAGTGTATGAATGATACAATCTTCAAATAATGCTGTAACATCACTATCACCAAAGATATAATCTGTTCTACCTTCAATATAAGTCTTCCAATATAATTGTCTTCCATTTCTTGCATATAATGTGTCATGATATGAAGAAATGTTACAACATACAACTTGACTTCTATCAGCTTCTACTAATAATGCAACAGCTTGTGTATTAGAAGAGATTGCTTTAGATTCAGTATATAAATCATGAGTATTATAATAATTTTTGAAAGTTATACCATAAGCTAAAAAGTCTGTTGCATTTGCTCTAACAGATACTGTTGCAGAACCAATTGTTCCATGGCTTAAACCATTTGCATCTGTTTTTCCTGACATTGCATCATAAACAATGATTGCTTCATTTTCTCCTTTTGGAGCTGCTTCTAAGCCAGATGATGCGTATGCATTAAGTAATATAACATTAGGTAATTTGATTTCTAATTTTTCATTATATGTACCAGGTGCTATATAAACAAATTTTTGTGCGTTAGCACTTAATTCAGATAATTCTAAAATTTGAAGAGCTTGAGTAATAGTTTTTGCAGTTGCATTTTCACCATCAACTGCTACTGCTGTATTTTCAGGATTAACAGTTACATAAACTGCTTTAGTACCAGTAAGTTTAGAATCTATAACTTGAATCTTATAAGAAGTTGATACATCACCAAACGTAACAGTTATTTCTTTTTCGCCTGCTTCAGCAAGAGCTGGAGAACCAATGAAATAATTTGAAGAACTTAATGTAAATTCACCAGTTACTTTTTGACCTGCTTTGTTTGTTGCTTCAGCTTTTGCAACTACAGCTAAATTCTTAGGTTCAAATGTTGCGCCTTTTAAATAAACTACTTGTAATGGTTGAGTAACTTGAGAATTTAAAATATAATCTTGAACTTCTAATTCTTTAGCATCTAATACAAATACAGATTGTTTAACTTCACCTAATTCAAGTGTTTTATGTTTAATAGTAACTTCATATTCACCTGGAGTTGTAAAATCAACTGCACTTGAATCGATTAATAAATCACTTTGATCGACTGCTTTTTTGCTACCATTTAGGTAAACTGCTTTTACAGCTAAACCAGTTGGATCAAATTCAGTATCAACACCTTTTAAATATTTTTGAACACCAGTTGTTTCTAATTCAAGAGATGTTGCAGGTGATTTTTCTCTTTTTTCAACTGCCCAAAGGTTCAAGAATTGAATTGAGATACCTTGAGTTTTTCCTGATTTAATAACATAATCGCCTGCAGCTAAATTTTTCCATTCAAATTCAACTGTAGCGCCACTACCAGAAATATCATCTGTTTCAGCAACAGGATTATCTTCTAATGTAATTGTACCATCTTCGGCAACAGATTTAATTTTGTATAGACAAACCTTATCTGTCTTGTCGCTTGATGCCATTAATCCATTTGCGTGAATTTCATTATTTGTGCCTTCACCACTAAGAGTAACTTTAATGTTTCCTCCTTGTGTATTAACAACTGGGTTGCCATTTTTTAATTCAAAACGCATTTTTCCATTTTGAAGTAATGTGAATGAACCAATAGTTAAATCTTTAGAAAGAACAACTTGACCAGTAATAGGATTTGAACCACCAGCTCTTTCGCATGCAACATTAAATGAAGTAAGGCCTTCATTAGCACCAAGACCATTTTTTACTTCTTCATAAAGTGCATCCCATTTTGCGAAGAATGTTACTGCTTCTGTGATGTTTGTTTTATCTGCTGCTTGACTGAAATTAGCATCTAAGAACCAGCCTGCAAATGTTTTATATTCATTTGTAGGATCAGCAACTGTTAGAATACCATATTTTTCACCAGTAGTTGCATCAGTTTGATCTAATGTAACTTCTTTAACTTCTTGTTTTGTTTCATCAAATGGATCAACATTTTTAAGAGTTACATTAACTTTTACTGCACTTTGTTCACTAGTTGTAGCAGGAGTTTGTGATGTTGTTGATGGAACATCAGCTGTTGTTGTAGGTACTACTTCTGCTGTTGATGTAGGAGTAGGTGCAGGTGTAGTTGTTTGAGATTCATTACCGCCGCCACATGCTGCTAAAGTTGCAAGTGCTGCAAGAGCAAGTGAACCAAACAAAATTTTTTTCTTTTTCATCTTATTCCCCTTTTCTGAAAAATTTATGTGAATTTTCGTGTTTTTGTAAGCGCATTCACATAACTAGGGTTATTATACATTATATCTTTACTACAGTAAAGTATAAAATTGCACAAAATTGTATAAAAATATGGTAAATTACCCTCATTTTAATTATTTTTTATCAAAATTTTTATCATTAAAAAAAATTCAGTTTAATCATCAATAGTAAGATGTTAAAACTGAATTTTATATGTTTATTTTTGAGCTTTTAATTCTAATATAATATCTCTAATTCTTGCTGCTTCTTCAAAATTAAGATCTTTAGCATACAAATACATTTCTTCTTCTAATCCCATAATAACTTGAGCTTTTTCTTCTTTAGTAAGCTTCTTATTCTGTATAGTTGATGCATTTATTATTTCATCAGCTTTCTTCATAGTTATTGATTTAGGGATTTCTTTAATAATTGTTTTAGGAATTATATTATGTTTATTGTTGTATTCTATTTGAATATTTCTTCTTCTTTCTGTTTCTTTTATTGCAACATCCATAGCTTCACTAATTTCATCAGCATACATGATTACTTTACCATTGGCATTTCTTGCTGCTCTACCAATCGTTTGAATTAATGATCTATGGCTTCTTAAAAAGCCTTGCTTGTCAGCATCTAAAATACATACAAGTGATACTTCAGGTAAATCTAAGCCTTCTCTAAGTAAATTAATGCCAACTAAACAATCATATTTACCACTTCTTAGATCTTTTAAAATTTCAAGTCTTTCTAAAGCTTTAATTTCAGAATGTAGATAAGCAACTTTAACACCTAATTGCTTTAGGTGAGCAGTTAAGTCTTCACTCATTTTGATTGTTAATGTTGTGATTAATACTCTTTCATTAACCTGTGTTCTTTTCATTATTTCAGCATAAACATCATCAATTTGGCCTAATGTTTTTCTGACTTCTACAACTGGATCAACAAGACCTGTTGGTCTAATTATCTGTTCTGTAATTGGATAACTTAATTCTAAATCACCTGGTGTAGCTGAAAGATATAAAACTTCTTTTATTTTAGAATCAAATTCTTCATAAGTTAGAGGTCTATTATCTAAAGCACTTGGTAATCTAAAACCATAATTAACCAAATTCATCTTTCTTTGTCTATCACCATTATACATTCCTCTAACTTGTGGAAGTGTAACATGTGATTCATCAATAATTAATAAAAAATCATCATCAAAAAAATCAATTAGGGTAGCAGGAGTTTCTCCTTCTTCTCTTAGTGCTAAATGCCTTGAATAATTTTCAATTCCACTACAAAATCCAGTTTGTTCAAGCATTTCTATATCATAATTTGTTCTTTGTTCTATTCTTTCTGCTTCTAAAGGCTTACCTTCATCTAAAAACTTTTTATGAGTTATTTTTAATTCTTCTTTTATTCTTCTTATTGCTTCTTCAAGCTTTGATCTATTTGTTACAAAGTGAGTTGCAGCAAATATGTTTGCAAAATATACTTCATCTAGGGCTGTTCCAGTTAAAACATCAAAAAATCTAATTCTTTCTACCTCATCATCAAAAAATTCAATTCTTATTCCTTTTGCATGTTCTGATGGAGGTATTATTTCAAGAACATCTCCTCTTATTCTAAAAGAACCTCTTTTAAAATCTATATCATTTCTTTCAAATTGCATTTCAACAAGTCTTGAATATAATTTTTTCCTATCATAAGTTTCACCAACTCTGATATTAAGCATTGTATCTTGATAATCTTCTTTATCACCAATACCATATATACATGAAACAGATGCTACAACTATAACATCATCATAATCAGTTAATGCTGCAGTAGCACTATGTCTTAATTCATCTATTTCTTCATTTATTTGAGCATCTTTTTCAATATATGTATCACTTGATACAACATATGCTTCTGGCTGATAATAATCATAATATGAAATAAAATATTCAACATGATTATTGGGAAATAATGCCTTTAATTCATTATATAATTGGCCAGCTAATGTTTTATTATGAGCTAAAACTAAAGTTTTTTTATTCATTTTCTTTATAACATTAGCCATAGTAAAAGTTTTACCTGTACCTGTAGCGCCTAGTAAAGTTTGTCTTTTTATTCCATTATTAAAATTTTTACAAATGTTTTCAATGGCCTGAGGTTGATCTCCTGTAGGCTCATAATTTGATATTATTTCAAATGACATAATTATTAATGATCAAATTCTGCATTTTTGCAGTATTCAACATCCTTTATTCCTTCTAAAATATTTGTTAAATGGTCTCCCATTCTTTCAACATTTGATAATGTTTCAAGATAATGTTCTGCATTTTCATAACTACATACACCAGAAGATACTCTATGAGTATGTCTTTCATAAAATACTTCTTCCATCTTATCAATTTCGTCTTCAATTGTAAGACCTTCAACTGAAATTTCTGCATCCCATTTATCAATTGCGTTAATTGTAATTTGCATCATATTTTGTAATGCTTCAAATATTTGATTTAAATCTTGAGTACCATCAGTTGAAAGATGCATTCCTTTATTAAATCTATCTTTAAAGAAATCTGTAATATTTGTACAATGGTCACCAACACGCTCTAAATCCTTTATGGCATCTAAATATTTTGATAATTTAGATGATGCATCATCATCTAAACCCTTAATAGTTAATTTAATTAAATAATCGTGAATTCTTTTATCTAAGGCGTTGATAGTTCTTTCATATTCTTCACCTTTTTTAATATCACGTTCATCACCATTAAATACAAAATCTACAGTAACATTTATATATTCTTTACAATTATCTGCCATATAAATTAATGATTTTTTAGCAAAAGTTAAAGCTAAAGATGGAGATTTTTGAATCAAAGAATAATCTAGTAATTGGTCTAAAATTGTATCTTCTTCTTTATCTTTAATAATCTTTTCAGTAATCTTAACTAATGGCTTTAATAACAATAGTATAATTAATGAATTAACAACATTAAAGAATAAGTGAGCTAAAGCTATAATCATTGGATTATTACTATCACCAAACCAAGCTTTATTAATTACATTAATTAATGGATAGAATGCCCACCTATACATAATCCCAAATAAAATAACACCAAATAATTTAATGAGCACATTAGCCAGTGCTACTTTTTTAGCCGCTCTTGATGAACCTAAAGACGTGATAACTGCAGTTATTGTTGTACCTACATTCGCACCAAGCATTATAGCAAGTGAACCATATAAACTGATAGTAGATGTTGCATATAAGCTTTGAACAATACCAATAGTTGCTGAAGATGATTGAACTATTATAGTAAATAAAACACCAATAATAATACCTACAAATGGTATTTTAGATAAGCCTTCAAATATATCATTAATAACTTCAGCATGTTCAGTCATTATATATTCAAAGCTCATATCAATAAAGGCAAGACCTAAAAAAATCATACCAAAGCCTAATATAACTGAACCATATTGTTTTATTTTTTCTTTTTGAACAAAGAAATATATAAATGCACCTACAAATACCAATATGACTGAAACAATAGGCATAATCTTTAAATTAGAGAATGCTGCAAGAATGATAGTTAATACTGTACCACCAATATTAGCACCTAAAAGTATTCCCAAAGATTGACTAAAGCTCATTAAGCCAGATGCAACCAAGCCAACAGCTAGTGCTGATGTACCAGATGCAGATTGAGTTAACATTGTAACAACAAAACCAACAATCATACCTTTTAGTGGTGTTGATGTTGAACGTTCAATGATTAATTTCATTTTATTTCCGGCAATCTTCTTTAATGAAGATCCCATCATATTAATTCCGAATAAGAAAATCCCTAATCCACATAAGATATAAAGTATAGCTTGCCAAGTACCGTCAAATTCAAATGTAATTTTTAGAAACGCAGAATTAAACATTATCTTTTCTCCTATTCTAAAGCTTCTTTCGCAAGTTTATCTGCTAAATCATTATATTTGTTGTTTGTATGACTTTTTATTTTATGAAATATAACATTTATTTTATTTTTATTTTTTAAAGCAAAATCTTGATACAAAATACCTATTTTGCTTTTAGCTTTCCATGAAAAATCCCACCATTTTTCAATTCCTAAATAATCATAATATAAATGAAGTTCTTTGATGCCTAAATTAATCGCATGATTAATAATATATCCAGCACCTTTTATCTCTCCTGCTACATTTCTATAAGAAGAAAATTCATCTTTTTCATATTTTTTATTAAATTTATAAATCATATCATTATAAATTAAAACTCCACCAAAAGAATAATTTTCTGTTTTTATATCATATGACCCATCAATATAAGCTTTTATTCCTATAACATTATCATCAAATTCTTCATCATTTAAATAAGCATTAGCTTCTTCTATTGATGTAAAAGATTTATAACTTATTATATTACCTAATGCTATATATTTTTTTGCATCTTCCCATTTATCAAATATCTTATTTGTTTCTTTTCCTTTGATAGCATAATATTTCATTTTAATGCCTCAAATAAATTAAGTGTAATCTTGGCTGATTCATTAGCCATTTCATCTTCAAATTCATTATATAATTCAATTTGAGATGCTTCCCCAATTACATCAGATATAAATCTAATAATCAAGAAATCAATTCCTGCTTTAGTAGCAATTTGAGCAACTGCGGTGCTTTCCATATCAACTGCTAAAATTCCAGGCTCATTATATTTTATTACATCCATATTATCTGCAAATTTATCACCTGAAGCAATAATTCCTTCGTGATAATTTAGATTTAATTTTTGAATAATTCTTTTTAATAATATTATGATATTAGGATTTGTTATATATTTTTTAGGCATTTGAGGAACTTGTCCATATGCATATCCAAAAATAGTTGCATCAACATCATTATATACAAGTGCATTTGCAATAACTAAATCTTTAGTTTTTACTGGTTTTATTCCACCTGCAATGCCACTATTGATTATTATATTGCATTCAAAATGATCAATCAATATTGAGGTTGCTGATGCTGCATTTACCTTGCCAATTCCAGCTTTTGCGATAACTACATTATGACCATATATTTTGCCAAAATAATATGTTATATCAAAAACCTGTTCTTTATTTTCATCTTCTAAATTTGCTCTTAATATTTCAAATTCAGAATCCATCGCAGTAATAATACCAAAATTATAATCGCTTAAATTCTTCATTAAATATACCTCCCAATTTTGATGATCAATTTATCACTTTTTGAGGTCCCTAATTCTTCTTCTAATTTTATCTTACCTTTTCCTCTTAAATTAATTTCATCACCAATTTTTGTTTTATAATCACTTGATATAATAGGTAGATGATTAACATAAACTAATCCATCATTAATTGCTTTTTGAGCTAAAGATCTTGGAATATAAAATCCTTCTTTAACAACTAAATCAAGCCTCATACTACTTAAAAAATGAGTTTTATATTCTAATTTGATAATATTTTTTATTTCTTTATCACAAGCATCAAGATCAATATTATCAGAACCAACATAATTAAAATTAGATTTTATGAATGGATATATTTCTTTACTTACTGCAAAATACCAATCATCATTATCATCTTTTATAATATCACCAATACATTCTCTTTTAACGCCTAATCCCATAAGTGAGCCTAAGATATTTCTATGTCCTAATGTTATATATTTTTTATTATATTTTATTTTTAATACAACAATATCAAAAATAGGTTTAACATCATCATTAATATTATAAATAATAATTCTATTTCTTAAAGAATCAATTATTCCACCATTTTTTATAATTGTAATTTTTTTATTATATTTTAAAGCATCTTCTAATCTTTTTTGATATGTTTCATCTAAAAATGGTGTAATAATATATTCATTTTTTGAAAGTTCTTTTGCATCTCTTAAAATATTTTTAATATATTCTTCTAATTCTTCCATAATATTCTGCCTAATCTAATATGTGTAGCACCACATTTTAATGCAATCTTATAATCATCACTCATACCCATTGATAAATATGGTAATTTCTTATTAAATTTATTTTCAAGCTCACATCTTAATTCATTTAATTTATTGAATTGCTTTTCTAAATGAACATCATCATCTTGTTTAATTGCCATCATCATAAGACCTACAACTTCAATATTTTTATATTGTAATAATTCTTGGTAAAAATCATTTAATTTAAAATATGCAACTCCATTTTTATTTTCTTCTAAATTAACTGATACTTCAATAAAAACTTTTAATGGAGTTTTTCTATTCTTATCAATTATTTTAGCTAACTCTAGTGAATCAAGTGAATGAAGATAATCTATTTTATTTATAATATCTTTAGCTTTATTTTTTTGTAAATGACCAATAAAATGCCATGTTATATCATATTCAAATAATTGATTATATTTATCTAAAAATGCATCAGTTCTATTTTCACCAAAATTTGTAATTCCTGCATTATATAAATCTAACATATCACTTGAATCTACATATTTAGTTGCGGCAACTATTGTAACATCTTTTGGAATTGTATTAATAAAAGCTTTTATATCTTCTCTTAACATAAAAAACACGTCCTTTATAAATAGAAAAGGCCCAACTAAAAATAGTAAGGCTAAATAATTTAAGATATTGTGTGTTTAAAGAATTTACCTAAAACACGTTTAATTGGTGAAACCATAATAAAAGCATTAGGATCAATATCCGCAACAGTTCTTCTAACTTTTTCAAGTTCATATGATGAAATAACAATAAATACATCATATTTTTCTTCTTTTGTATATTCACCCTCAACATTTATGGCAGTACAGCCTCTTTTGATAGTTTCAATTAAAGCCATAGAAACTGCTTCTTTTTCTTTTGTTATGATATCAACTCTAACAAAATTATATGTTGTATGTACTTTATCAACAACTAAGCTATATATGATAATGAAAATAAAAGTAAATAAAGCGGCAGCCATATCATTAATAATAACACCATTTACTATCGCGAGTGTTACATTTACAACCATTTCAAATACACCGATAGATATACCTTTTTTAAAACTTATTATTTGAGCTACTATATCAACTCCACCAGTTGATGCACCATATCTTAAGGCAATACCGATAGATGTACCACAAATTAATGCAGCAATAATAGCCAAAAATAATCTAGTTCCATTATCATTTAATGAATTTGCATTTATTTTAAATACATCAATTAATATTTTTTCACCATCAATCCAACCAAACATAAAAATAGTTTGTACTGCAATTGAAACAACAGTAAAGATGACAAATTTTGGCGATAATTCTTTAAAGCCCCAAATTAATAATGGAATATTTAATACCAATACATAAATACCAGGTGATTTTAAAAAAGATGGTGCTTCTTGCCAATTTGAAGAAACAATATTACCAAATATTTGTCCTACTGATGTAAGTCCTAGTGAAACTAATTTTATTGGGTCCAAAAATATTACGACACCAACAGAATACAAAATAGAACAAAATATTACTAAAAAATATCTTAAGACATCTCTAGTTATTCTGCCTTTTTTTGTATTTTCATCATATAAACGAGTCATTATCTAACTATATCTCCTACATTAGCATCTTTTAGAGAAACTAATTCTAATGTGCTATCATCTTCAGGTGCAGCACATAATAGCATTCCAAAAGAATCTTCTCCTCTTAATTTAATTGGTTTTAAATTTTTAACAACAATTACTTTTTTACCAACTAATTCATCAGGATTATAAAATTTAGCTATACCTGAAACTATTTGTCTAACTTCCGTACCAATATCAACCTTAAATACCAATAATTTATCAGCTTTTGGATGTTTTTTAGCTTCAAGGATTTTGCCAACAACTAAATTAATTTTTTCAAAATCTTCAATTGAAATTTCAGATTTAGTTTTTGTATCTTCTTTTACTTCTTTTTGCTTTAATGCTTCTTCTTTGGCAACTATTTCTTTCATTAAAGCATCAACATCTATTCTTTGGAATAAAACATCAATTTTTTTAACTTTATAAGATTTTTTGAAAGCGAAATTAATTGAATCAAAATTAGTTTCTTTAATTCCTAATGCTTCATATACTTTATTTGCAGCTTTAGGAATAGCAATCTCAAGCATAATAGTAGAGATTCTAATTGCTTCAAGTAAATTATATAAAACATTTCTCAATGTTTCTTTATTAGCACTATCTTTAGCTAAAACCCATGGTTGAGTTAAATCTATATATTTATTTGATGATCTTAACATAATCATTACTTCTTCAAGTGCTAAAGAAACATTAAATTCATCCATATATTTTTTATATTTAATAAATGTATTATCAATTGTTTTTAATAATTCTTGATCAAATTCAGTATTTTGGCTTTGATATACTTCCTCTTCCGGAAAATATTTTAATGCCATAGCAATACTTCTAGATACTAAATTACCATATGTGTTAGCTAAATCTGAATTACTTCTTTCAGCAATTAATTCATATGTTAAATTACCATCTTGAGCAAAAGGTATTTCATGTAAGCAATAATATCTTACTGCATCACTACCAAATGTTTTGGCTAAATCATCAGCATAAACTACATTACCTTTAGATTTGCTCATCTTATTATGATTTGTTAAAACCCAAGGATGACCAAATATTTGTTTTGGAAGTGGTAAATCAAGAGCCATTAAAATAATTGGCCAATATATTGTATGAAATCTTAATATATCTTTACCAATTAAATGGCAATCGGCAGGCCAAAATTCTTTATATAAATCTCCTGATTCTTTATCTAGATGAAATCCAATTCCAGTTACATAATTAAGTAAGGCATCAATCCATACATAAATTACATGCTTGTCATCAAAAGTAACAGGTACACCCCATTTATATGATGTTCTTGAAACACATAAATCAGGTAGAGGATCTTTTAAGAAATTATTTAGCATTTCATTTTTTCTTGATTCTGGTTGAATAAATTCATTATGTTCTTTTATATGCTTAATTAATCTATCTTGATATGGAGTTAATTTTAAGAAATAAGCTTCTTCTTTTGTTTTTTCAACAGGTCTTCCACAATCAGGGCAGCAGCCATCTATTAAATCTTTTTCAGTAAAATAAGATTCACATTCTACACAATATAAGCCAGAATATTCACCTTTATAAATGTCACCTTTATCATATAATTTTTTGAATACATTTTGGACTTCTTTCATATGATAATCATCTGTTGTTCTTACAAAATGATCATATTTGACATCCATTATTTCATCTGTTTTTTTAATCATATCTGAAATGTTATCAACATGTTTTTGAGGTGTAACGCCTAATGATTGAGCTTTTCTTTCTATTTTTTGGCCGTGCTCATCAGTGCCAGTCATAAAATATGTTTTATAACCATCTTTTTTCTTATATCTTACAATTGAATCTCCTAAAATAAATTCATATGTATTTCCAATATGTGGCTTACTTGATGCATAAGCGATTGCTGTTGTTAAATAAAACTTCTTCTGCATATATATCACCTTCCAAATACAGCGTGATAATTATATCAAATTGTTATTTAAATAACAATTATATTTTTACAAGAAATTTAATTATTTAAATTTTTATGTTTTTACTATATAATTAAACCGAAATGAGGGCATATAAGATGAAGCTTTATCATGTTGGATATGAAGAAATTAAAAATCCTGATATAAATTATGGAAGAAAAATTGCAGATTTTGGTCAAGGTTTTTATTTGTCTTTAGAACGCTCTTTTTCGGAAAAATGGGCTCATTTTAGAAATGGATTAACTACATATCTAAATATATATGACTTAAATGAAGAAAACTTAAAAATTAAAACATTCCAAAAAGATGAAGAATGGTATCATTACATATTCAATAATAGAAATGGTTATAAAGATAACTTAACTGAATTTGATGTGGTAATTGGTCCTATCGCAAATGATACCATATATGATGTATGGGGAATATTAACAAGTGGGTTTATTAGTCCTGAAAAATCTCTTGAGGTATTGCGTTTAGGAGAAAGCTATACTCAAGTTGTTATAAAAAGTGAAAAAGCTAATGATAATTTGAAATGGATATCATCTGAAATTTTAGATAAAAATGATATAATAAAATATCAGGAAATAGTAAAACTTGAAGAATCTAAATATCAAGATTCAGTAATTAAGATACTTGGAAAAGATTTTAATGATTTATTTGATTAAATGTTGATTTAATCAATTCATTGTTTTATAATACCGGTT
>CAJOOI010000029.1 GCA_905236105.1 uncultured Acholeplasmatales bacterium | reverse complement strand
TATTTTTCAAATTATAAATATGAATCAAATTTAATACCTTTAGATCTTAAAAAATCATTATTAATTAATAATTTTATTGTATTATTAGAATATTGGATTCAAGATGATTTTAAAGAAACACCTGAAAAATTAACAGAATATTTTGTATCTTTAGTTTAATTATCTAGAATTATAATTTTGATCAAGCTTACTAGTACTTAAAATTCCAAATACTCCTGATAATAAATAAAAAGCTGAACCAAATAAACCAACAATTAATAATCCTACATAAGGAGCTTGATTTGTTACATTAGTTTTATTAATATCATTTTTAAATTTTTTTGCTAAAAAGAATATAATTATAAAATAAATTAATAAAATTAAAGAAAAAATCAATGTTAATCTACCTAATAAATCTACTTCTGATTTCCTATCAAATAGTGATATATTATTTTCTAATGCATAATTTGAAATTTGATTATCCAGTGCAAGTGTAATAATACCAAATATAACTAATAAAGCAAAAATACATATAACGATAATATTTAATATGAATCCAACTTTATACATTATTCTTGATGTTTCATTCATTGTCATATTCCTCGCTTTCAGGAAGCTTTTCTTGTTCTATTGAACCAAATATACCACATAAAACAAAGAAGAAATTACCTAATACACCAATAACGATTAATACGATATATGGCCATGTGCCTTTAGCACCATTATCTAGGTGCTTTTTTTGTTTTATTGCTAAAATTAAAATAGCAATTTTAAATAATAATAACAAAATTGCGCCAATTAATAAGATTATGCTATAAAATTCTATTTCTTTTTTATTGTCAATTAATGATATTCCTGATTCTAATGCTTTTTTAGCTATTGTATCTTTAAGGGAAAGACATACAATTGAAAATGTAATTGCAAGAACAGAAAAAGCAATTAAAACGATACTTACAACTAATCCTATTTTATATAGAGTCTTTACTGTTTTACTCAAAATAATTCCTCCTTTATATTTTTTTTATAACACCAAGTGATGAATCTATATGTTTAATACCATGTGGTACAGGAAATGCTACATCAATTATACCACTATCTCTAATCATTACAATAATTCCATCACCAAATATTTTATGATTTACTTTGTCACCAACATTAAATTCATTTTCATTAGTAGGTTTTATTGCTACTTTTACTTTTTTCTTTCTTGCTTTTATTTTAGAAAGAGGATCAAATAATTTTTCATCAAGCTCATCAATAAATATTGAATCAGTCATTTCTTGGATAGAACCGAAATATTTTCTTTGTTTAGCGCAAGTTATATATAGATATTTTTTGGCTCTTGTTATACCTACATAAAAAATTCTTCTTTCTTCTTCAATATCTATTCCCTCTCTTTGACTTGGGAAAATTTCATTTTCGCAAGCAACTAAGAAGACTGCATCAAATTCAAGACCTTTAGCCTGATGATAAGTTGTAAGTGTAACAGCATTTTCAACTTTTTCATCATCTATATCACTTCTTAAGGCAAGATTTGCTAGAAAATTGGCTAATTTATCGATATTTTTTTCGTTTTCATCATCATTTTCAGCTTCTAGCATAGCTGATTTTAATTCTTTAACATTTGATAATCTTTCAAATGCTTCATCTTTATCATATTCTGATTCAAGATATGCTTTATAATCAGTTTCTACTACAACTAAATCTACTAAATCAGTTAATTTAATGTTATCTAAATTAGCTTTAATTGAATTAATCATAGATTTAAAATTAATTAATTTTCGATATAATAAATCTTCATGGTCTAATAATTCTATTGAATCATAAAGTGAAACATTATTTTTATTAGCCAAATCTGTTAGCTTATCTACTGATGCTTTACCTATTTTTCTTTTAGGGACATTTATTATTCTTTTTAATGCAAAATCATCATCTTTATTACATAATAAGCGTAGATATGAAATTATATCTTTAACTTCCATTCTTGAAAAGAATGATAATGAACCATATATTTTATATGGTATTTGTTTAGATACTAAAGCATCTTCAAAAACTCTAGATAAATAATTATTTCTATAGATTATTGCGATATTTTCATATTTTAATCCAGATAAAATTAATTTTTTAATTTCATCTACTACAAAAAATGTTTCAAATTTATCATTTATTAGACTTGCATATATCGGCTTTTCACCTTTTACATCATTAGAATATAATAATTTTTCTATTTGATTTTTATTGTGTTTAATTACATCGTTTGCCAAATTTAGTATTTCTGTTGTTGAACGATAATTTTTTTCTAATAAAATAAGCTTTGGATTAAATTCTTCAATAAATTTATTGATGTTTTCGATTTTAGCTCCTCTAAATGAATAAATTGACTGAAAGTCATCACCTACAACGAATACATTTTTTTCTTCATTAGCCAATAGTTTTATTAATTTATATTGGATTGCGTTAGTATCCTGAAATTCATCAACTAATATATAATTAAATATATGTTGATATTTATTTCTTACTTTTTGATTTGTTTCAAATAATTCAACTAATTTAATAATTAAATCATCAAAATCTAATAGAGAATTTTTTTCTAGATATTCAGTATATTTTAAATTTACAAAATTAAATGTATCTGCCAAAAGTGGATCTTTTATATTAAATGTTTCAAAATTTTTACTTTTCGATATTAATTTCTTAATTTTAGCAGGTTTAACTGATTCATCATCGATATTTGATAATATTTCTTTGATAATCTTAAGCGAATCATCTTCATCAATTATACTAAAATATTTACTTAAATTAGCTTTTGAAGCTTCTATTCTTAAAATTCTTGCAGCAAATGAGTGAAATGTAGAAATCCATAGATTTTTAACATTCATTTCAGTCATTTTTTCAATACGTTCTTTCATTTCTTTTGCTGCTTTATTGGTAAATGTTACAGCAAGTATTGCTTTAGGTTCAATTCCAATTTCTTTAATTAAATATGAAACTCTTGAAGTTAAAACTTTTGTTTTACCCGAACCAGCACCTGCCATAACCATTACTGGGCCAGATATAGATTTAACAGCTTCAATTTGAGCATCATTTAAGTTATCTAATATCATTAATTATCAATCCTATTCATATAATCTTCATAATTCTCGTAATGGTTAACGATACTACCATCTGGCTTAATTTCAATTATTCTATTTGCTACTGTTGATAATAATTCAGCATCATGTGAAGAAAATAAAATATTTCCTTTGTAATTTATTAAACCATTATTAAGTGATGTAATAGATTCCAAATCAAGGTGGTTAGTAGGATCCTCTAACACTAAGACATTAGGTCCTTCTAACATTAATTTAGCTAGATTACATCTTATTTTTTCACCACCAGATAGCACCTTACATTTTTTTGTTGACTCTTCTCCTGTAAATAACATTCTTCCAAGCCAGCTTCTAATAAATGTCTCATTTTGTTCATTTGGTGAAAATTGTCTTAAAAAGTCAATTAGATTCAAATCATTATCAAATAAATAATGATTATCTTGGAATAAATAACCAACTGATGTTGTTATTCCCCATTTAACTTTTCCAACATAATCACAATCTTTATTAGCTAATATATTAAATAATTTAGTAATTAAAGATGTATTTTCAGATAATATTGCTATCTTATCATTTTTGTTTACAGAAAAAGATATATTTTTTAATAAACCATCATTTGTAGTTAAATTTGATACTTCTAAAATATCATTGCCTACTTCTCTTACCATTTTAAATCCAACAAATGGATATCTTCTTGAAGATGGTTCAATGTTTTCAATTTCAATTTTTTCAAGTAATTTTTTTCTTGATGTTGCTTGTCTTGATTTAGATTTATTGGCAGAGAATCTTGCGATAAATTCTTTTAATTCTTTAGCTTTTTGTTCGTTTTTCTTATTTAAATCTTTAGCTTGTTCTAATGCAAGCTGACTAGATTCATACCAAAATTCATAATTTCCAACATATAGCTTAATTTTACCAAAATCTACATCACATATATGTGTACAAACATTATTTAAAAAATGTCTATCATGAGAAACAATTAAAACCGTATTTTCAAAATTTAGTAAGAAGTTTTCAAGCCATGAAGTAGATTTGTAATCTAAGTTATTTGTTGGTTCATCTAATAATAATATATCAGGGTTTCCAAGTAAGCTTTGGGCAAGAAGACCTTTTATTTTTATTTTAGCATCAAGATTTTCCATAAGAACATTAAAATATTCTTCTTTGACACCTAAACCAGAAAGTAAGGCCTCAGCATTAGCTTCCATTTCCCATCCACCAAGTTCAGCATATTCAGCTTCTAACATAGATGCTTTCATACCATCTTCTTCAGTAAAATCTTCCTTGGAATAGATTTCTTCTTTTAATTTTTCAATTTCTATAAGTCTTTTATGTCCTAATAAAACAGTTTCTAATAAAGTTTTATCATTAAATTCATTTTGATCTTGTTTTAAGATACTCATTCTTTCGTTAGGATCCATTGTAACTGAACCACTGTTTGGTTCAATTTGACCTGAAAGACATTTTAGAAATGTGGTTTTACCTGCGCCATTTGCGCCTATAATGCCGTAACAATTGCCTTTTGAAAAAGTAAGGTTTACATTTTCAAATAGTTTTTTACCAGCATATGAAATACCTAAATTAGTAGTTTTTAACATCTTTTACAAATCTTTCTTTTTTATTTTTCAATTTTAAATGATGATTTTAAGCTACAAGTTCTGTTAAATACTTTTAAATCATCATTAGAATCTTTATCAGTACAGAAATAACCATTTCTAATAAATTGGAAATGATCAAATTCTTTTGTATCTTTTAATGATTCTTCAACATAACCATTTACAACTTGATATGAATTTGGATTTAGTCTTTCCATAAAATCTAAATCTTTATTTTCTTCAGTTTCATCTAGCATAAGTGGTTCAAATAATCTAAATTCGGCTTTAATTGCAGTTTTAGCATCAACATAATGGATATTTCCATTTGGCTTTCTTGCATCAAAACCTGTTCCACTTTTTGTTTCTGGATCATATGTTGCGTGAATTACAGATACATTACCATCTTTATCATATTCAACTGAATTTGCTTTAATGAAATATGCATGCATTAAACGTACTTCAACACCTAAGGCAAGGCGTTTCCATTTTTTATTTGGCTTTTCTTCAACAAAATCATCTCTTTGAATATAAACTTCTTTAGAAAAAGATATCTTTCTTGAGCCTAATTCTTCATTTTCTTGATTATTTGGACAATCAAAATATTCTATTTTATCTTCAGGATAATTATCAACAATTACTTTTATTGGATCAATTATAGCATTTGGCCTTATGGCAACAAGCTTTAAATCATTTCTTAATGCTTCATCAAGTTCATCTGCAGGTACAGTAGAATTAACTCTAGATAAACCTGTACCTAAAATAAATGATTTGATGCTTGAAGGAGTGAAACCACGTCTTCTTAAACCACATAAAGTAGGCATTCTAGGATCATCATAGCCGCTAACTTTTTTAGCATCTACTAATTGTCTTAAATATCTTTTTGACATGATTGTATTAGTGATATTTAATCTACCAAATTCATATTGATGTGGTGTATGTTCCATTTCACATTTTTCAACGAACCAATCATATAAGATACGGTGGTTGTCATATTCTAATGAACATAAAGAATGTGTGATACCTTCAAATGCATCTTGAAGTGGGTGAGCAAAATCATACATTGGGAAAATGCACCATTTGTTTCCTTGTCTATGATGGTTAATATGAATTATACGATACATAACAGGGTCACGCATATTGATATTTGGATGTGCCATATCAATTTTAGCTCTTAATGTTTTTTTTCCATCAGCATATTTGCCTTCTTTCATTTCTTCAAATAAACGCAAATTTTCTTCAATACTTCTATCTCTTGATGGTGAATTTTTACCTGGTTCATTTAAAGTGCCACGGTATTTTGATATTTCTTCTTGGCTTAAATCATCAACATAGGCAAGGCCTTTTTTGATTAATAAAATAGCTTTTTCATATGTTTTTTCAAAATAATCTGAGCCATAAAAAATATTTTCAGGTTTATATCCTAGCCATGCCAAATCATAAATAATACCATCTACGAATTCTTGGTCTTCTTTTACTGGGTTTGTATCATCAAATCTTAAGTTTGTTTTACCTCCCATTGCATCTGCAAGTTCAAAATTTGTGATGATTGCTCTTGCATGTCCAATATGTAAATATGCATTTGGTTCAGGTGGAAAACGAGTAATTATTTCATTTACTCTACCTTCTTTTAAGTCATTTTCCATTATTGTTTTAATAAAATTATTGATTTCCATATAAAACTAACTCCTTAATTTTTAAATTTTTCTAATAATTTATCTTTAAATTCATTTGAATATAAAATTTCATTTTTTATTAATTCAATTATTATTTCTTTTTTTGAAGATGAGAAATATTTTGCCATCTTTTCAATAAATATTAAATAAAAATTCATATCTTTATTCATTAAATTATTTAATTCCTTATCAAAATACAAAATAATATTTATTACAAATTGATTCCAATTTGTAGTATTTATTGATAAAAAATTTTTTATTTCTTCTTCTAATTTATCTTCATTAATGATAAATATTTTACCTTCTATATCAAAATATGTATTAAAAAAATATTTTGATGCTAAATCAGCTTTAAAATATTCATGGTTAAAACCTGACTTAGATAAGATACCACGAATCATCAAATAGTCAATAACATTTTTATATTTTAGATCTTCTAATTTATATTTTTCTATAAATTTATTAATAGTTTTTTCTAAATCTATTTTATCATAATAATTTGATGTATAAGCTATATAGCATAATAAATTAGTCCATTCATTTTTTGATAAATCTATATTAAATATTTTAGATGCCATTTTATTATCTTCTAAGTCATTAAATAATAAATCAAATGACGATTCCATAATATCCATTTTTTTATTTATTATTTTACCAGTAACTAAATAATCTATTATTACTGCTGAAATAAATAAAGGATTTTTGATAATATTTGCATCAATTGTAGCTATAGTATCTAAAAAATATGACTTATTTTTGTTGTTTTTATTATTATTTCTACTAATAATGTCATATAATTTATTTATATCATTATCAATATCAAAATCAGACAAATATAATTCTTTTAAATCCATCTCATTAAAGAAATTTATATTTATTTCTTTACGTGATGTTAAAATTATAATATGATTTTCATATTTTTGTTTATAAATTTTAATATATTCTATTAATTGTTTTTGTTTTTCTTTAGATATTTCATCTAAAGCATCTATTAATATAGTTACTTCTTTATCTATAATACATGCATCATATGAAGATTTATTCCATAATATACCTGATGCTATCTTACCATTTTCAAGCATTTGATTTAATTGATTTAAAATAATATCTAATAAAGAATCTTCATTTGTTATATATTTACATTCTAAAATGATTGTAAATTTATCTGGATTAATAATCTGATATTTTTTTAAATATAAAGATTTACCGCATCCTCCATCACCTTTTATAAGGTATATTTTATTATTTTGATAATTATTATCATCAAATATTTTTCCATCATTATCTACTAATTTTCTATTTATATAATCAGTATTTAAATTTAAAGCAGTAATTATATTATTATTTTCATTATTGATTGATGAAGAAACAAGAAAATTAAATGTTTTAAAATTATTATTTTTTTTCTTGTATATATCATATAATATTCGATTATTAAAAGAATCAAGACATGTCATTATATTATTAATGATTACATTTCCATTATTATTTTTATAATAATTTATAAAATCATCATATTCAATAAATGAACAATTACGTTCTTTATAAATCTTTTTTATAGGGTGATCACTAGGGAGCTTTTCTAATTCTTGGCATGTATCATATTCTTTATATTGACCTAATAGATTTTTCTTTATTTTAAAAATAAATAAAGCAATATTTAATTTTTTTTCTAAGGCCCAATATGCTTCATCATAAATCCATTTACTTGAAAAACTATTACCAGTTAATAATATAACAAAATTCTTACAACGAGAAAGACTATCTTTAATTGATATTTGCATATCACCTATTCTATCTCTATCACTGTTATAGCATTTATATTTATTTTCAATGTTTGATACAATTTTATTTTTCAAATCAGCATTTTTATTGTTGAATGAAATAAATGTATTTTTAGGTGCCATAGCAATAAATGAAGCTTTAATTTCTTCATTTTGAATTCTATCTAAGATATTTAATGCAATTTGTGCACCATGTTCTAAAGCTATATTTAAATCTTCTTTAAGTTTTTTTAATTTTTCTTTATTATTATAATTTGTAAAAGCTAAATATTCTTGATAAGCAGATGTAAAATATGCATCAGCATCATTATATCCTTCTTTTTTATATTTGAAATAATTAGATAAAAATAGATCTTTTATAGAATTAGAATAAAATGATATAAGTGCATCATATGCATATATATGCCCCACATTTAATGCATTATTATAACATTCTAAAGCTTTTGATAAATCTTTTTTTATCTCATTGCCTTTTTCATATGCTTTACCTAATGAAACATTAACAGCACCATAAAATCTATTTTGACTTTCTATAATCTTAGGTAATCTTTCTTTCAATTTTAAAACTAAATCAATTAATTTTTCTTTTTTATTATTTATTTCATCAATATTATTTTTACCTAATTTGTCTTTATCATTAAGCTTGATATTATTTTTTGTTAGATAAATTGTTTCTATTATTTTACAAATTATTGTGATATTTAAATTAATTATTTTAGTTGAATTATAGATAGATATTCTTGAATTTTTATTTGTTTCTATAAATAAAAATGTATTTTCTTTACATAATAATAAATATTTTTGTTCTTCATCTTCTTTTATGATTTGGTTATTAGGAATTAAAATATCATAAGGTTTATTTATAGGTATCTTATCCATTATTAATTCTGCTTTTTCATATTCATCTAGAATAGCACCTATTTTTTTATCTATTTTAAAATAATCAAATATAATATCTTTAATTAAATTATAAGAAGAAGTTAATAAATCAATTAATTCTTCTTTAGTTGTATTAAAAATATTATTGAATTCTAATTCATAAATCCACTCTTTCATCTTTGTAAAAGAATTGATTTTATTTATATTTTCTTCTATATTATTTAATTCATTTGTAATTTTATCTACAAATGAATTTCGTTCATTTTTATCTTGATTTAGTATTGCAACGTAAGCATATTTATAACCGATTTTTTTTAATTCTGAAAATATTTTATATGCTTTTGATGAATCTTTTATTACACCAATTCCTAAATTTAGGCATAAACCACATAAATAAAGATAATCATTATTGGCATCTTTATGAGCATCTAAATATTCATAAATTGTTTTTAAATCTAAAGTTGAATCAAAAACAAACTGCTCATTATTATTAATATTTAATGCAACTTCTAAAAAATCATCTATATTTTTTATGGTTTTCATAAGTCGTTCCTTTATTCGTTATCTAAATCTAAATTGGCTTTTGGATTAATTGTTAAATCATCATATTTTTGATATTTTTTAAATTGATAATAGCCAGCTGCGGCAATCATAGCTGCATTATCTGTACAATATTTAATTGATGGGATAGAAATATTATAATTTTCATATTTCATAAAAGCTTCTTTTAAGCCTTTATTTGCTGAAACTCCACCAGCAACTATTATATTTTTTACACCTAGCTTATCTGCAAGTGCGATTGTTTTATTTACTAATACTTCTACTACAGATGCTTGAAATGAAGCACACAAATCTTCTTTATTTGTTTCTTCATTTCTTTGTTCATTATTATGAACTAGATTTATAACTGCACTTTTTAAACCAGAAAAGCTGAAATTAAATGAACCATCTTCTAAATAAACTCTTGGAAGATGATATGTATCATGACCTTGATGAGCTAACTTATCTACTTGTGGTCCTCCAGGATATGGGAGTCCTACAACTCTAGCTACTTTATCATAAGCTTCACCTACTGCATCATCTAAAGTTTCTCCTAAAATTTCAAAAGAAAAATGTTCTTTCATATATACTAATTCAGTATTTCCGCCAGATACTAATAAAGCAATTGCAGGAAATACCATATCATGTTCAATTGCATTTGCATATATATGTCCTGCAAGATGATGAACACCAATGATTGGCTTATTATACATTAATGCGAATGCTTTAGCTGCATTAACTCCAATAAGTAATGAACCAATTAAACCAGGACCTTTAGTTACTGCGACTAAATCTATATCTTCTGGTTTGATGTTTGCATCAATAAAGGCTTGTTTAAATACCATACTTATTTGATATACATGGTTTCTTGATGCAACTTCTGGTACTACGCCTCCAAAAAGCTTATGGATATCTATTTGTGAATTTATTACATTTGATAATACTTCTTTGCCATCTTTTACAATCGCAACAGAAGTTTCATCACAACTTGATTCAATTCCTAAAACTAACATAGTTTTTACTTCCTTTTTATATCATCTACTTGAATTTGAATTACTTTTTTCAAATCATTTGGATCCATTTTTATTTGCATGCCAATTCTACCTGCAGAAAAAAATATATATTTATATTCAAAAGCAGATTTATCAATTATTGTTTTGAAATTTTTTTTCATACCAATTGGTGAACAACCACCTCTTACATAACCTGTTATTTCTGTAAGCTTAGATAATGGTAATAATTCTAATCTTTTTTCACCAAAAGCTTTAGCTAGAAGCTTTAAATCTATTTCTTCTTTAATAGGTATCATACAAACAAAATATGTTTTATTATTTGTAAGAGTTATAGTCTTAAATATTTGCTTAGGATCTTCTTTTATATATTCTAATATTTCAAGCCCATCACTAAATTTTTGTTCTTCTTTATATTCTATTACTTCAAAATTTATTTTTTTAGCTTTTAATATTCTTACTGCGTTTGTTGTATTCATATTCTTTTTTCCATAACATAAGCATCTTCATTTTTATAATAAGCTCTACGGACATTTATGATTTTAAAACCATTTTTATTATAAAAATTGATTGCTTTTTCATTTGAACTTCTAACTTCTAAAATAACATTTTGAAGACCTTTTTCTTTAGTTTTATTGATAATTTCTTGTAAAAGGATTGAACCTATTCCTTTTCTTTGATAATTCTCTTTAATACAAAAATTAAGTATTTCTAAAGTTTGACCATCAAAATATGAAGATATATAACCACAAATACCCATATCTTCATATACATAAATCAAAAAATTATCATCATCTAATCTATCTTGTAAAATATTATAACCTAAAGATGTATTTAAAAGAGATTCTTCTAATTTTATGATAGCTTCGATATCATCTTTATTATATCTTCTTAGCATTTAAGTTACGCTCCGCTTCTGTATCTCTTAAATAATTAGGTACAAGTAAATCTGGATTTTTTACTTCTTCTTTATTTTCAATTACATAAAATGGATCAACTTGATAATTATCTTCATTAAATTCAGCTTCATAATCTTCTTCTTTTAATTCATCTAATAAGTAAATTGCCTCATTTTTAATATATTTATTTTTTTCTGTGTTATAAATTGAAGCAAATACATTTCCATGTCTTGCATCTATATAAGATAAGACAATTCCTTTATATCCTGATGACATCAATTTTAAAGTAGAAATCTTATATAATTTAATATTTTTAAAAACAGAAAACATCTTCATAACTGTTACAGCCATTCTAACACCTGTATAGCTACCTGGCCCAATTCCAACAATTAATTCATCGATATTATCAATATTAAGTTTGTTTTCTTTTAAAGCTTCTTCAACAACACTTACAACATATTTTGCATGATCATTTTTACCATCTATATATTTTTCAAATAATATTTTGTGATTGTTTACAAGCGAGCAATATAATCTTTTTGTTGCAGAATCTAATATTAAAGAATACATTTTAATGCCTCCATTAAGTATTCATATCTAGGTGAAAAATTAATTTTAATATTTCTTTTATTTTGATCTATTTTAGTTAATAAAACCTCGATATATTCTTTAGGTATAATTTCATTTATTTGATTTGGCCATTCGATAGCACAAACACTATCGTTTGCCTCAATATATTCATCTAAATCATAATCATTATTTAATCCATCTAGACGATACAAATCAAGATGATAAAAATTTAATTTATTTCCTCTATATTCTTTTACGATGGTAAAAGTTGGAGAATTAATAATTTTTTTAACACCTAAACCTTGACCAATTCCTTTTGAAAATTGAGTTTTGCCAGTTCCTAAATCACCTATTAATAAAACTACAGATCCACCTTTTAAGATTGAACCTAGTTTTTTTCCTAATTCAATTGTTTCTAATTCGTTATTTGTTACAAATTCCATATAAATCACCTAACTTTAATATTATACTAAAAATCAATAAAAAAATAAAGGCTCAAAGATAAATCTTTGAGACCTAAATTCACATACTTAAAACTGAATTTTCTTCATTCTTTAGTAATGTTATACCTTTTGCATGTAACATAACTACATCTTCATCAACTATTTTTGAATGTTCAAATTTGACTTCACATTCTAAGTAGATGCAGTCACCTTCTTTTACTTTTACATTTGTATCATTTTTTACTTCATAACCTAAGAATTGGAT
>CAJOOI010000028.1 GCA_905236105.1 uncultured Acholeplasmatales bacterium | reverse complement strand
ATAATTTCTTAGATTATCTTCAAATATCATTCTATAATCTAATCTTTTTAATTCTTCTTTACTATTAGGAACATAAGCATTAACAAAATAAAAATTATCAAATTCTAAAGTTATTACTCGGCCTTCATCATTATATAAACCATTAATGCCATATATTACATCAAGCGGCTTTTTCTTAGTATAAACTAAAGTGCCACTATAACCTTTTTTCTCTGCTGATGACATATATCTATAATATCCTTGGATATCTAGATCAATTTGACCTTCTTGCATCTTTGTTTCTTGAACTGCAAATATATCAGCAGCCATTTGGTTAAAAAAATCCCAAAAGCCTTTAGTTATACAAGCTCTTATACCATTAACATTCCAACTGATAAATTTCATGTTATTTACCTTCAAAATATTTCATTCGTTCGCTTGGTTTCATATCTTGTACATCTAAATTAACATCTTCTAATAAATCAAGAAGGTTAAAATCATAATATTTTTCCATATCTTCATTTAAATCATAATAAGTTTCTTCTGATAAATTTTCTTCATCTTCTTCATATAATTCAAATTCATCATCAAAATCTTCATAATCTTCAAATAGGAATTCTTTTTTCATAAACATACCTCCTCGAATTTACTATGATATTATATATTGAAAAAATAATAAAACAAGTCTTGACAATTTAAAATTATGATTTTTAATAATTTTTCTTATTTTCATAGATTTAATTAATAATATTTTTTTAATTTCAAAAATAACACATAATAAATTGAAAATATTATGATATAATACTACTTAATGGTAATTAAGTAGGTATTATTTTATGGATTCAAATGATATTATTTTAGCTGATAATACAGGTAATAAAGATAATAATAAAAAGAAAAAGAATATATTTAAAAAGATATTAAATTTTTTTAATATTGTTTTTAATTCTAAAAAATATTCATTTATCTTTTTAACTATAATTCTATTAATTGTTACTGCCATATTAATTATATATCCATTAACTTATAATACTTTTTTTAATTGTAATACTGATGATATCATCCAATATCATAGTTACGTTATTGGATTCTTTAACAAATTAAAAACTAATACATTATCAATTTATGATACATCTTTATGGGGTGGTACTTCATTTTTCGCAAGTGTTTATTATCTACCTTTAGATTTATTTTTATGTTTGGCATTTATATTAAGTTATATCATGCCAACAGAAATTGCTTATGTATTATCAAATATTTTAAGAATTGTTGCAGGATGCCTTGTTTTTTATATTTTCTTAACTAGAAAAAATTTTAAAATAAGAGTTTCAATAATCGCATCATTAATATTATTTGTTGGGGGTATAACGGAAGCTGAATTTGTATTCCCTGTTTATTTAGGAATTTGTTTTTATGCACCACTTGCGTTATTAATTGTAGATTTAGTTGTTGAACATAAGAAATGTTATTATTTGCTTATTCCATTATATACATTCGTAGTAATAATATATGATTATTATATTGCATATATGCTACTTGCATTATTATGTATTTATTTTGTTATTGCATATCATATGTATTCAAAAAAATTCTTTTTGGCTACAAAGCATTTTTATATTGATTTAATAAAATTATTTTTCTTTATAGGAATAGGATTATTAATTGGAGCCTTTATAATGGTTCCATCCTTATTTTATGTTTTAAATGAATCATCTAGAACTAATTCTGAATTTGATCATTCATTTTGGTATTTCACTAAATGGCAGGATGGTGGTTATGTTTTATCAATCAGGCATTATTTTACTGGTTGGATGAATTTATTTAGTCCTAATAATCCATTTAATTTAGCTTTAGTCGAGGCTGGAGATTATATTAGAGAACATTATTCTTTATATATTACAACTGGTGGTTTAATATATTTAATTTTATTCTTCTTTACAAGAGGAAAGAAAAACCATCGGTTAAAATTTTGGGTATTATTATTTAATATAATGTTTTTAATGCCAATATTTTCAATGATATTTACAGTTTCTAAATGGGCTTATTCAAGATGGTTTTTCATCCCTTATATGATAAATATATATGCCATGGCAATTGGCATGAATGATTTAGATTTTAAAGTAGGAAAAAAGAATTTTATTAAAATATTCCCAATGATTATATTGGCATTAGGATTAATTTCTACATTCTACACACTACTTAATAATCCTGATATATTTATTCATTATAGTAGTGGAGATAATTATTTTTCTTTAATTTTAATTGGTTCATCAATTTTTATAATTTTATATTTAATTATTTTATTAATATATTTTATTTTCCAAATATTAGGCAAAGAAAAAATAATCAAATTATGTCCTCATTTAATATTAGTTACAATTATATTAGAAGTTATATTTGCTGGAATTGTTGATTTTTCTACTGTTGGTTCAACAGATTATATGTATAAACATAATATTATGGAAAACGAATATTACCATTTATATGATTTAGGATATAATCCTAGTGAAGGTTATAGAATCAATTTATATACTGATCAAGGAAGATCTAGCGCAAACGCAAATGTTATGTTTGGGATGACTAATCATGGTCAATTCTTCCAATCTTTTTATAATACTCCATTAAATACTTATGTAAAAGATATTCATGCTGATACATCTGATTCCTGGAGTAGAGGTACAATACTTGGCTATACATTAGTAAATAGTCCTATGTTTAATTATAAATATTTTATTGCAAATAAAAATTTTGCAGGTCTATATTTACCTGAAAAATATTATAATTTATTAGATGAAAAAGATGATGTTAAATATTATGAATTAAAGGACGCTTTTAATTTCATAATATATGATTCTATCTATACTGATTTACCATTTGGTGCTTCATTTTATAATGATGTTTCTCTTCTTAATTATGGTTATGTAAAAAAGCCAACTAAAAATATAGAAGCCATGAATGATGAAGAAAAAAAGCAATATGATATGGCTAAATTAATTACAGATTCAAATATCAAAATTAAAACATTTGATTCTATCCAAAAAGAAATTGACGATAATTATCATATCATAACAAAAAATTTATATAATGTTTCTAATAAAGAATTTGATGGCTATTTCAAATATGATATTTCATCTACTGAATATGATGAATTATTCAATATGGATTCAATATATATTCTACCTAGAGCAACTGATATTGCCAAATTAGAATATGACCATATGTATATTAAACATTGCGAATATTATGATGAAGTAAATGAAAATGGGGAAACTGAAACAAAAGAAAAAGATACATATTTTTATCCACTTCATTACAATGTTTTATATAAAGGATATAATTATAATTCTTCTCCTAGACAAGAATTATGGATGGAATATAAAGAACAAACTAATTCTAAAACAATAACTATGTATGGTTATAATTATGATATTTATGATGATTTTGTTGAAAAACAAAATGAATATAAAAATCGTAAATTCATACTTAATGATAACAAAATAAACATTAGTTTTACTAATACTTCAACTGACACTAAAATTGTTAAAACAGGTTTTACATATTCTGATGATTGGAAGGTAGAAGGAGATTATCAAACATGTAATATCAATGGTGGTTTTTTAGGCATTATTGTAAAAGGTGATATTAAAGATGTTAATATCAATTTAACATTTATTCCTAAATATTATGATTCATCACTTAAGCTTACAGCTTTAGGTTGTATATTATATATGGGAATAACTATCAGCATGTTAGGATACGCGATGATAAGAAAAAAGAGGATGATTTAATTTATGAAAAAAAGAATATCAATCATTGTTCCTTGTTATAATGAACATGAGGTAATAAATATTTATCATGAAGAAGTTATAAAATTTTTAAATGATGACAAATATGATTTTAAAATCATTTTTGTCAATGATGGATCTAAAGATAATTCTTTAGAAATCATGAAAGATTTAGCACAAAAAGATAATAGAATATTATATGTTTCATTTTCCCGAAATTTTGGCAAAGAAGCTGCAATGTATGCAGGACTTGAGGCAGCAAAGAAAATAAATAGTGATGCAGCATTTATTATGGATGTTGATTTACAAGACCCTCCATATCTAATTCCAAAGATGCTTGAAGAATATGAAAATGGTTATAGCTTAGTTTATGCAAAACAAAAAAATAGAAATGGAGCAAAAAAATCTACTACTTTATTCGCTTTAGCATTCTATAAAATATATAGCTTCTTTACTGGTGATAAAGAATTATCTGGTGGAGCTAGAGATTATTCTTTATTAGATAGAAAAGTAATAGATGCCTTCTTAAGCATCAAAGATCATAAAAGATTTACTAAAGGTATATACCATTATGTAGGATTTAATAAAAAATGTATTGAATTTGAATATGAAAAAAGAGTAGCCGGAGATACAAAATGGGGCTTTAGAAAATTATTAAAATATGCCTTTTTAGGCATTAGTGAATTTTCTGAATTCTATTTAATAATTCCAAAATTAGTAGGCTTTATTTTATTCATATTATTAGGTGTAGATGTTGGATTTCAAATCTATAATGCAGTAAGTGCTAATTCATTTGCCGCATTTAATTGGAGTGGCATTAGAATTGATTTTATTGCCCTACTTATTGATATTGTATTATTTTATTTATTTAAATTATTATATGATGTTAGAAATCAATCAAGACATAGACCAATCTATATTGAAGATGAATCTAATATAGAAAGTGTAAATAATGAAGCAGAATAAAAAAGATATCATAAAAGAAATAATTAGATTTCTAATTGTAGGTGGTATTGCAACAATTTGTGATTATGCAGTGTTTTATTTATTTAATTTAGTAATTCTAAAATCAATTAATTCGACTTTAAATATCGTTTTATCTACTGCCTTTGGTTTTACTACTGGATTACTTGTAAATTGGTTCTTACAAAAATTTGTTTATCGTTATATAACAGAAAAACAAACAAAATCAAAAATTGTATTCTTAAAATTTGTTGTTGTAAGCTTAATTGGTTTAGGAATGACTGAACTTGTTATGGTACTTGCTAAACCTACATTTGATACATTAACAATTCATTTTATAATTGATTTCCAATTTTGGAAATTATTCTTTAAAGTTTTGATGACTGGAATTGTTTTAATATTTAATTATTTAGCAAGAAAATTCTTTGTTTTCAAAAATAAAAAATCTGATTTAGAATAGGTGTGATAAAATTGGCTTTAATAAAAAAATTATTTATTCATTCACCTTTTAGGTATCTAGCATGCCTAATAATTATTATAGGTGTTATGGTACTTTATAACATTTTTAATGGCTGGGGCTATTTAATTAATTATAGTAATTTATTTTTTATAAGCGGTGTAATTATTATATCAGTTGGTTTCTTTTCAACTGCTGATTATCTAGGCTTTTTTAATATAGCAAGATATATGTTTGTAAGAAAAAATCCAGATGGTACTAAAAAATCATTATATGATTATAATCAAGAAAGAACAGAAAAAATTAAACCTCATAAATATCGTTTCTGTCCTTATTATTTAATTGGAATTATAGCAATAATTGTAGCAACTATAATTCTTATAATAAATTCTTCTATTAGATAAATGCTGAAATCTTCAGCATTTTTTTTATATAAAAATATAGCGGCTATGATTTTATTCATAGCCGCTAAAAACAGGGATAAAATAATTAACTAAGCTTCTAATCTAAGTAAGAAAGCTTGTTCATTCAAATATTGTTGTACATAAGCTTTTAAATCTTCTAATGCACACCAACCTTGTCTTAATAAGACTTGGTTGAATTCTTTTTCATCATATGCTGCACCAAGTAATTCTTGGGCTTGTTCATGTAATTCAATAAATACTATTTGACCATAACCATATGGAGCATATTGACCAGGACTTTCATTTAAGCTGTTATAAACGCTTGAAGCAGCTGAGCTATTAAGTCCTTGTTGTTTTAAATATGTAGAAATATTAGATACTTTCCAACCTTCATAATTGATGCCAAAATCAATTCTAGAATATAATGCGAAAATAAATGGTTCCCAATTTTGAGCATATAATCTTAATGCTTCAAAATCTTCTGCATATTCAGTATCAGCAAATTTTTCTGCTAGATAATCATGGAATTTATATTCAACATATTTTGCCCAACCTTCACCATGGCCAGTAAATGTTGCAGTCTTTACAAAATTAGATAAATTAGAATTTTCTTTTGTATTAACAAATGCATATAAGTGGCCTGGGTATCCTTCATGAGCCATAGTAGTTAATGTATCATAATTTGATTCACTTATTGCTCTACCATTCATATGAATATATTCATTAGTAAATGAATCTAAAGGTGATTTCATATAATATGCTACTGTAGTTGTGTTAACTGTAGTAGTTGGATCCATCCAAGTAACATCAATTTCTGGCTTAGATTTTAATTCATAAACAATTGTATCTGCAAAATCAAATAATAAATCAAATACTTTTAATACATCATCACCAAAATCATAAATAGTTTCTTCACCACTTTGAATCTTATCTGCATAATCAGTTAATACTCCTGCAACACTCATGAAAGAATCATGATATTTCTTAACATATGCATCTAATTCTTCTTTATAGAATTTTGCAGGTAAATCATATATACCTAATCTATTTTGTAATTGAGCATAATATAATAATCTACCTTTTGCTGTAGCACCATAATATGATGTATTAAAATCTTCTTCATCAAAATATGTATTTTCTTCGATAAATGTAGAAACTTTTGTACTTAAATCTGTTAATGCATCTTTTAGTGTATTATTAACTGCATTTACTAATTGAGTCTTATAATCATTATATTCAGCATCAGTTAATTGTAATGATACCTTTGCATCATTTAATTTTTCTTGGACAACTCTAGCTAAATAATAACCATCTTCACTATTGAAATTAGAAATAACGCCTTCAATATAAGTTAAGAAGCCTCTTAATGTAAATTCAGAGAATCCATAACCTTTATCACGTTTAGCTACAATATAATCATAATATGAAGGGAATGCATCTTCTGTTGATTCAATCATCTTGATTAAGTCTTCAACATCTTCTTTAGTTCTTAAAGAATATGATTCTACATATGTAGGGAAATCAGCAACATATCCACCATATTGATCAACATAATTTACTGCAATAAAATTATAATCTATATCAGCAAGTAAGTTTTCATATGATTTAATATATTCATCAATTCTCTTTAATGTAATCAATTGATTGAAGCTTAATTTTGCATTTTTATATGCTTCAACAGTTTCTCTTTCTTGAGCTATTAATGCTTGATCATGAAGTAGTGCATCTTCTGTTATATCTTCAAAGCCATCAAATGTATACCATGAAGAATCCCCATGTTCAATTCCAAATGATTTGTAATTTGTTAACAATAAATTAATAGCGATTTGATCATCATCTAAATAATCTAAGAACATAGAATTTGCATATTCTTCAAAATCAGCATTTAATGCATAATCAACATTTAATATTGCTCTATATTCTTCAACTACTTCTTTTGTTGCTTTATCAATTATTTGAGCTTTTGCTAAATAATTGCCTTGAACATTTGATGAATTATTTTCATATTTGACTTCATATTTAGTAGTATCAAGCACTGTACCAGCTTCAACTGGTTCTAATTCCAAGCTAACTGGATTTACACCATCAGTTACTAAAGTCTTACTATCAAATTTGAATCCTAATTTACTTTCAAGGACAGTATATGTGATTTCTGTTGGTTCACAAGAAGCCATAATATTAGTTTCTTTTGTAGTTAAAGTATATTTATATGTTCCAGTTTCTTTATAATATGGTTTGTTAATAACTTCAACATCTTCTTGATCAAATTCAAATGATGGTTGTGTTGAAGGATCGCTTAAATATACAGTATTTTCAGTTTCGCCTAAATATTTAGGTTTAATTTTACTAATAATTAGATTAGCTGTTTTAGTACCAACTTTTCCATTATATGTAACTTCAATTGTATATTTATATGTTCCTGGAGCAATATATCTTGTTGTAGGTGAGCAGACAATTTTAATTCCAGCTGGACGTGCACCTTCATATTTTAATTGATGTCTTTGACCATCATATGTAACCTCAACATCATTAAATTCAAGACCTCTAAGTAAGCCATCCATTGATTGATCAATTGGAAGCTTTGTTGCATCTAAATTTTCGAATGTTTCAGTTGCCGAAGCATCCTTAAATATTTTATCACAATGTGAACATGTCCAATATTCAAGATGACCTTCTTCAAAATATGTAGGTAGTTTTTCTTCAACATGTGTTAAATTATGCTCACTAGTAGTAGTTTTTACTTCCGTAGTTTGAGTTGGATTTGTTGGATTTGAAGAACTACTACCACATGAAGCTAAGAAAAATACTAATGCAAAACTAAATATAAATAATAAGGTTTTAATTTTTTTCATTATATTCTCCTATTTTAATTGCTTTTTGTATTCTTCAAATTCAGGTTCATTACAATAAATGAAATGACCTGGCTTAATTTCCATTAATTTTGGCGCAAATTCACTATAATCATGAACTGCTTGAGGATTGTAAACAATTCTCTTTCTAGTTTTTTCAGTAAGTGGATTTGGCTTTGGAATTGCACTTAATAATGATTTAGTATATGGATGTAATGGATTTTTGAATAATTCATCAGATGATGCAAGTTCAACAATCTTACCATAATACATTACGGCAATTCTATCACAGAAATATTTAACTACTGATAAGTCATGGGCAATGAAAATCATTGATAAGCCCATTTTTTCTTTTAATTCATTAAGTAGGTTGATAATTTGAGCACGAATTGAAACATCAAGTGCAGAAATAGGTTCATCACAAATTAATAATTTTGGATTCATTATTAAAGCTCTTGCAATACCAATTCTTTGACGTTGACCACCTGAGAATTCGTGTGGATAACGTGAAGCATGTTCTTCAACAAGTCCTACTGCCTCAAGCATCTCAACTACTTTCTTATGATTCTCTGCTTTATTTCTAAAGCCTTGAATCTTAAGACCTTCTTGAATGATATCTTCAACTGTCATACGAGGATCTAGTGAATCAACTGGATCCTGGAAAATCATTTGAATTTCATTCATTAATTTTCTTGGTTTATGTTTGTTATCAAATTTAATTTGAGAAATCTTACCTTTTTGAATATCGATAACATTTTCTGCTTTCTTCTTTAATACAGCAACTTCAGCATTAAATTTATCTTCTAATTCTTTTACTTTTGCATCATAATTAGGATCATTAACATCAAAGCTTGCTATCTTAGCATTCATTTCATCAGTAAGTTTATCAATATTTTGTTTTAGATGAATCTTAGTATATTTAATTTCTTTCTTATTCCATCTTGCACCAGCACTGATACGATATCCCCTATAATATACAGAACCTGATGTAATTTCATATAGATTAATGATTGAACGCCCTGTTGTTGTTTTACCACAACCAGATTCACCAACGATACCAAAACATTCACCATTATAAACATCAAAGCTTACATTACTAACAGCTTTTAATTTAGTTCTTGATGGACCAGAACCAAAGAAGAAAAATTGTTTTAGATTTCTTACTGAAAGTAAGATATCTGAATTAATTAATTCTTCTCTTTTCTTAATCTTTGGATTAATTTTATATTCAGCTTCAAATTTTTCTTGTTCTGTGAATTCAGGACCTTCTTCAGGAGAATCAGGTAAAACTACTGTTTCATCTTCAGCAGCTCTATTGCTAAGCAATTCTTCATCAAGATTAAAATCACCATCTTTACGAGTATTACTCATTGCTTGATGCCTCCTTTATCCTATTTTTTTCTGCTTCTAAAGCAATTTTAATTCTTTCACTAACAATCTTTGGCATTTCAACTTTTGGAGCATCTGGATGAAGTAACCATGTTTTAGCATAGTGAGTATCACTAACTTTAAAATATGGTGGTTCATGTTCAAAATCAATCTTCATCGCATATTTACTTCTAAGTGCAAATGCATCACCCTTAGGAGGATAGATCATATTAGGTGGAGTACCTGGAATTGCATCTAGTTTTTCTTTAGAATCTACATCTGGAATACTTGATAATAATGCCCAAGTATATGGATGTTTAGGTTCAAAGAATACTTCATATGCAGTACCATATTCAACAATCTTACCTGCATACATAACTGCAACTCTATCAGCCATGTTAGCAACTACACCTAAATCGTGTGTGATAAAGATACAAGAAATTTTTCTTTCTTCTTGTATTTTCTTTATTAATTCAAGAATTTGAGCTTGAATAGTAACGTCAAGAGCTGTAGTAGGTTCATCACAAATTAGAATATCAGGAGATGAAGTTAATGCTATAGCAATAACTATTCTTTGTCTCATACCACCTGAGAATTCAAATGGATATTGTTTGAATCTCTTTTCAGGAAGAGGAATACCTACTTCTTTCATTACTTCAAGAGCTTTTTTCTTTGCTGCTGCTTTTGTAATTTTAGTTTTAGAAATATAATCTTCTTTTAATTCTTTTAATTTAGCTTCTAATTCTTCTGGCTTATCAGCTAAATTTTTGGAAGCTTCTTTAACATTTTCTTCATACTCTAAAGTAATTTGTGTTTTATATTCTTCAACTTTATGTTTAGCCTCAATCTTTTTTTCATCTAAAGCTTGTTTTAAAGTAGGAATATTTTCTTTATAAGCTAATTTAGCAGCTTTTATTTTTTCATTTCTTTCAAGCTTAGCAGCTTTAATTTTAGCTTTTGCTTCAGCCACTTTTTCTTTATCTTTTTTATCTAATGCTTTCTTTGTTTCATAAACTAAGACTTGATATTCATCATTAGCTTTTTTGATTGAAATTCTTTCTTTTGCAATTTCATTTTTATAAGCTACTAATTCTTCAGCAATTAAATTATTGAACATAATTTTTAATTTATCTGAATTAATTAACATAGCTTCTGTAATTTGTGGTCCAATTTTAACAATTGGGTTTAAGCTTGAAAGTGGGTCTTGGAAAATCATTCCAATCTTATGTCCTCTGATACGATGCATTTCATCTTCAGAAACTTCAAGTAGGTTTTCACCTTCATACATAATTTGACCACCATCAACGATTGCGTTGGCGGCTAAAATACCCATAATCGCTTTACTTGTAACACTCTTACCTGAACCTGATTCACCAACGATACAAATGGTTTCACCTTTATAAAGATCAAATGAAATATCTCTTACGGCTCTAACTAAACCATTATCTGTTTTGAATGAAATTTCAAGGTTTTTGACTTCTAATACTTTTTCTTTCTCATTCATTACATTTCACCGCCTTTAAGTGATGGGTTAAATGCATCACGTAAACCATTACCAAATAAGTTAAATGAAATCATCATTAATGACATAATTACAGCTGGGAATACAATTAAGTTAGGGTATACACTGATATATTGTTGGTTATTAGCTAACAATACACCAAATGAATCTACGTTCTTTAAACCTAAATTTAAATAAGCTAAAGTTGATTCACTGAAGATTACTGATGGAATCATTAATACTGCACCAGTAATAATTGTACCCATTGCGTTTGGTAAAATATGTCTGAATATTAGACGTAAATCTGATGAGCCTAATGTTCTACTTGCAAGAACATATTCACGTCCTTTAAATCGATAGAACTGTGTACGAGTTCTTGCAGCTGTGCCCATCCAACCAGTTAAACATAATGCTAGGAAGAATGTAATGAAATTGCTTCCTAAGTGAAGGATGAATAAAGTCATCATAACAATCCAAGGAATACCTGATAAGATATCACAGAAACGTTCCATTGCCAAATCGACATTACCACCAAAGTAACCAGAAATAGCACCCCAGATTAAACCAAATATGAAACAGAATGCTGCAGTTAATACACCTAATATTAATGATGTACGTAAACCACTAAATGCATATTTGAAGATATCATATCCACTAGCATCAGTACCAAATATAAATCTTGGCATACTCTTATAACCTAAATCTTTATATTTATATTGGTGTGTATAAACTTCTAATAATTTACCTGATCTAGAATTAGTTTTTTGTTCATATACTTCTTCAATTGGGCATTCTTCAGATAATTTTTTGAATGAAGAAGGACCAACTTCAGCATCATATTCACATAAACCATTTTTAATATATTGATCTAATACAGCTTTAGCTACAACTACATCTTGGAAGCCATATGCTGCTTCATATGTATCAAATTTAAATGAACAATAATAAACTTCAACTTTATATCCATTCTTTTGTCCATTACATTGCCAATAATTTTGAACAAATGTTCTTGATTCTTCATCTACGTAATAGCGTAATGCCATTTCATTACCAGATGTAAAACTTAAATTTTCAAAAAATTCTTTATTAGAACCATTAGTTGTGAATGTAAAAGAATCAAAAACAACTGAGCTCTTAGCCATTTTACCTGGTTTTAATCTAAAACAAATTTGAGCTTCTTCTAAAGTATCAATTCCATTATCAGCCATAATTTGACTAATATTAATATTTAAATCTTCTTGTTTATTAGTCCAATCAACTAATACAAGCCTGCCATCTTTATGGTTAATAACAACTTGATAATCTGCAAGCTCAGTATCAGTAAATAAATCTTTAGATATTTTGATATTAGCTACTGCATTATCTGTTGATTTAAAAGTAGTTTTATAATATGTATATAAATCTTTTGTATATTGTTCAACATCTTCATTGCCATCATAATCAAAATATTGATTTTCATTAACGAAAGCAAGTGAACCGCCAACACCAAATTCTGTAGCATTATTAACATAAGATGGTGTTTCATCAACAACCAAATTAGTTACACCTGCACTGCCATAGCCTGCAGGTTCTTTATTTACTGAATCATAAATAATATTTTTCTTAGATGTTGTTCCATCCCAAAATCCAGTTCCAGAATTAAATAATTTTGGAGCTAAAAATCTTTCTTCAAGACTGATAGTTGATGTATTTGAGCTTGAGAAAACAGGCACAAAAATTGCCATCAATATCAAAATACCTAAAATAATCGCACCAACAACAGAAGATTTGTTTTTGCAGAATCTTTTGAATGCATCTTTGGCGAATGTTGTAGGCTTTGTTTCAAATTTTTTATCATGAATTTTTTTATCTTGTTGAACAAAGGTAAAGTCATCTTGAGTAATTTCAAAATCAAATTTTAATTCTTCATTATTCATTATTTCTTCGCCCCCATTCTAATTCTAGGATCAATAAAGCCATATGATAAATCTAATACAACACCAGCTAACAAGCTTATTGTTGTAAATACAGCCATATCAACGAACAAAACGTTAAAATCTTTTGATCCTAAAGCAGTGATATATAAACTACCAATTCCAGGGATACCATATAGAGATTCAAGAATCATTGAACCACCTAAAATACCGATAAATTCAGCAAGAATTGATGGTACAATTGGAACCATTGCATTACGTAATGCATGTCTTAAAATTGCTTGTCTCTTAGTTAAACCTTTAGTTCTTGCAAGTAATAAATAATCACTTGACATAACCTCACATAATTCAGCTCTAGTAAAACGACAATAACCACAAATTGAACCAAAAGACAAACAGAATACAGGTAGAATATAACCTGCAATCTTTGTTCCTACTGGTGCATAAGCTGATGGCCATTGTGTAGGTAAAACTTGATTATTGTAGCATAATAATAACATTAAGAAAGTTATTAATACGAAGCTTGGTACTGAAATAAATACCATTACAAGAGTTGATATAATATGGTCTGTTGGCTTATTTTTCTTTAAAGCAGCCCAAATTCCAAGTGCAATACCTACAGGTACTGAAATGATAACAGAGATGATGTTAAGTTTCATACTAACAACAAGTCTTTCTCCAATAATAACCATAGCATCTACGTTTGGAGCGATAAATGTTGATGTACCCCAGTCCCATCTTGTGAATATATTTCCAAGCCATGCAAAATATTGTCTCATTACTGGTACTTGGTAATAATAATAATCAACTTGACTATTCTTGTAATTAAATAATACTTCGCCTAAACCATCTTGTGGAGTATCAAATCTTGTCACAAACCCAAGTCTAACTTGATCTTGATAATATGCGAATTGTGTACTAATTAATCCTACTGGTCTCTGGAAAGGTAAAAGTTTTATTAATATAAAAGTAAGTGACATTATAATAAATAGTGTTATAAATGCCAAAATTACTCTTTTTAATATATATTTCCACATATTTTATTCCTCTCTTTAAAATTGATAAAAGCAATTAGCGAGGAAACGCTAATTGCTTTTATATTTTTTAATTGATTAAATTAATAATCATTATGCCTTTAGCACTTACTAATAAGTGGATTATTATT
>CAJOOI010000027.1 GCA_905236105.1 uncultured Acholeplasmatales bacterium | reverse complement strand
TTCTTCATAATTAAACATAAGTATCAAACGCCTTTCAAAAACTATTTTTAGTATAGCATAATTGCTTTATTTTTTCGATATTTATTTCCCATTTTTATATTATATTAAAATGTTTTAATGCATCTATAATTGCATCTGCTTTGTCTTTAGGACAATTAATATGTTTGGCATCAGCAACTAATCTTGTTAACGTGCGCTTAGAAGTTTTTAGAAGTGCTCCACCCTATAAAAATATCTCTTAGCTTTACCTTCACCAATAGTCTTCACTAATCCTTTCTCAACTAATCGGTTCAAAATTGAAACAGTCTTTGTTTTTCCAAATGGTGAGTCTATCAAAATCTCTGAAATCGATTTTTTTTATTACTTATAGTTCCATAAATAGCATCTTCATCATAAGTTAATGAAATATTTGTATTAATTTTTGAAGTTTTGGATTTGATAAAGAGTGTTATTTGTTAAAAAACATTAATAAAAAAATTTCATAAATCAAAAAATATACCACATTTTATAATCATTTAAAAAATCCAAAATCGCTTAATAAGGCTATATTTTGGATTTTTGCTTTATACAAGTGTTGAAAACGGGATTATATCATATACGAACATATTTGTGAATGCATTTATTTTCGTTCGCATTTCGTTTGAACGATTTGAATTTATATTCACCTCTACTATATAAATCAGTATATCCAAACGTTGGAATAAAAAGAAGACTATCTATTTATAATTTTATTTAATGCTGTAAGTTCTCTTAGATATAGACCATATCGCATTTCATCACTATTTTTAAATTGAGTATATGTAGATAAAATATTCAATAAATCTTGAATATTAACCCATTTAAGAATTAAGCCTAATTCTTTTTCTTTTTTTGTCAATTGAGTATTTGCTTTCAATGAAATCGTAGCTAAAAAATATTTATTTATATATTTTTCATCACCATAATATTCGTTTATCTCCAAAGCACATTTTGATGGTTTTATAATATAGCCTGTTTCTTCTTTAACTTCTCTAATTACACAATCTAGATCAGATTCATTTGCCTCTTTCCCACCGCCTGGAAGCATATATTGATTAGTTCTTGTTTCATATGACGTTAAGATCATACCATCTTTAATTATAATTCCACGACATGCAACCCTAACCTTTGAAAAATTGCCAATATAATTATCTCCAATAATTTCAATTATTTTTTTATAATCAAAAACATTTGTTTCTAATATTCTTCTTATCCCATTATTTATAGCTTCATCATACGAATAATCTTCATATAATATTTTTTTAGTTACAAAATTGTAATCTCTTTCATAAAATCTCTTATCAATAATTTCTTTTAGCATATCATTGATATTATATTCTAAACTTGCAGATGGATTGTTTTTAGCGTTCATTCTATCATCTCTAACATCATCAATTAGCTTGTCTAATTTTTCATCAAATGCAATAAGTGGTAACATTTTAGCTATATCATATAAGTGTCTAGAATCTCTATCTTCCATATTTTCTATTTTATAGTCACATATTGCAAAAACTTTATCTATAAATGTTCTTTCTATCGTTTGAACACCGATTTCAAAATCAGGGATAAATGGAATTGGTAATTTGATATTATTCTTTTTACAAAAACTTCCAATATAGCAATTAACTTGATGTTTTTCTACTGGATACACACTTTGATAATAACTTGTTTCAATAATTATTTCTAATCTATCATTACTAAATAATGATTCATATGTAAATACATATTTATTGTAATTATATCTTGTCTTTATCATATCTGGATTTGACAATCTCAATCCAAGTTCATTTGATATATTCATTATTATTTCATAAGATTTTCTTTTTTCACTATCTGTAGGCTTTTTACTCATTGATAAATCTATATCTTCTGAAAACCTATCAATTATCCCATAAATCTTTGATAATGATGTACCACCTTTAAAAACAAAAGGTAGTTCTTCCTTAGATAATTCATAAAGAAATAATGATTGAATTAGATCTTTTTCAACAATTACATTACTTCTTTTTATTTCGGAAGCAACAGTTTCAATTATTTGTTTCCATTCCGTTTTATAATTCTTATACCAACTCATTCATTAAACCACCTTCATATATGTTTTTGTAAACAACTGCTGGAAATAAAGAAATATAGTCTTTGACAACATTAAAATTAATATCTACATTATTTACATATTCCTTTAGTTTTCTTTTGTATTCTTCACCACTTAATTCTGAATACTTATCAATTATAGACATTAAATCTAAAAACTCTAATTCTCTAATATTTTCTTTTGTAATAACAGATACTGGCTTATAAATAATAAGATTGTTACCATCAATTTCCATTTTTCTTTGCTTGGTTGTAGCAGCATTTGAGCGTATTTCGTACACACTAGGATTTTGTGAAGTAAAACCATATTTATTTACTAATGAAACGCCTGTCAAAAATCCACCAATCTTTAAATATTTCTTTTCGATAAAATTATCAATTGATATTTTACCTTTAGTACCTAATATTGTCCTATATGGAATAAAATATACACCATTATATGATCTTTCTAATTTGCCTTCATCAGTTAATCTTTTCATTTCTTGTCTAATAACTTCTTTTGATGAACCAGGAATTTCATTTAAAAATATTGGTTCACCTTTTTTAAAATTATTAATTATATATTCGTATATCATATTATCACCTCACAAAAAAGAAATATTTGTTTTCAATATTATTATATGCCAAAACTTATTTTCTTTCAATAAAAAAGCATCATATTATTTTTATGACGCCTTCATGATTGCCATTTGTGTAGTTTTACCATATAAGCTAGTTAACAATCCTATATCAGACAAAAACAATTTAAACCTAAACTTTCTTATGAATTCATATAATAATTATAGATGTTTTATTTAAATACAAATTTCAATTCTTCTTTGTCAAATTTTATTTTGGCATTATACATTAATTTTAGAATTTTTCTTAATTTTTTAATCTCCTTACAATATTTCTTTTCTTCTTTCTTATTATTTGCATATACATATGCATAAAGAAATTCATTTAATAATTTTAATACTTCTTCTTTTGCTAAATTTCCCATAATATCCTCTTTTCTACCATAAGAAAAGAAAAGAAAACTCCCACCATAGACTGATGAGAGTAAATATCATATTTATCCCATCATTCAAGCATTAGCACCTTGCATATTGTAGGTTGCTGAAGAGTCATTGAGCTTGTCTCTCGTCTTCTCTTTATGGTAATTAAATTATAAATGATTAATTTAAAAAAATCAAGCAATAAAACAAATCTAAATTTCATTAAAAATCATACAAAACGCTTACACAATATTTTTATTGACAGCATATTGAATTTATAATAGAATTATATCGGTAAAAAAATACCGAACAAGAGGAGCATATGAAAAAAATATCATCTAAACAAATAGAAAGGTATTCTATTTATTTGAAATATCTAGTTATGCTTAAAAAATCAGATATAAATGAAATAACTTCTTCTGAAATAGCTAAAGAAGTTGGATGTTCAGAAGAAACAGTTAGAAAAGATTTACAAGCAATAACCGAAAATGGAACACCTGGACAAAAAAGAAATATTGACTTGATAATTAATGATTTAGAAGATTTCTTAGGTTATCATGAAAAAACTAATATCATAATAGTTGGTATTGGTAATATAGGTAAAGCCTTATTATCATATGCTGGCTTTAAAGAATATGGCATTAAAGTTGTAGCTGGTCTAGATATAAATATTAGAGAAAACACAGTCATTAATGACATAAAAATTTATGATATGTCAAAATTGAAAGAGGTTATTCAAGAAAACAATGTTACTACTGCCGTTATCGCTACAAGAAGGACAGGATCACAAGCGTTAGTTGATAACTTAGTAGAATGTGGAATTAAAGCTATCTATAATTTCGTCCCACTATATCTTAGAACAGATAATAAAGATGTAATAATAGAAAATATTGATATTGCATCTTCAATTGCATTCTTATCACGAAAAAGTAAAGGAGAAAATTAAAAATGAGTGAAGAAAAAGTATTAACACCACAAGAAGAAGTAAATGAATTAGTTCTAAAAGCTACAAAAGCTTTAGATGATTTTATGAATTTAAATCAAGAACAAGTTGATTATATTGTAGCAAAATGTTCTGTTGCAGGCCTTGATAATCATGGAATTCTTGCTATGAAAGCTTTCCAAGAAACAAAAAGAGGTGTCTTTGAAGATAAAGCTACAAAAAATTTATTTGCTTGTGAATATGTAGTAAATAATATGAGGCATCTAAAAACAGTAGGTGTAATTAGCGATGATCCTGTTACTGGAATTGTTGAAATTGCTGACCCAATTGGTGTTATAGCAGGTATAACTCCTGTAACCAACCCAACTAGTACTGTTATTTTTAAATCATTAATCTGCTTAAAAACTAGAAACCCAATTATTTTTGCATTTCATCCATCTGCACAAGAATCCTCAAAAGCTGCAGCTCAAGTTATGTATGAGGCAGCAGTTAAAGCAGGTGCACCAGAAAACTGTATCCAATGGATTGAACATCCATCTATGGATGCAACTACAGCACTTATGCAACATGAAGGAGTTGCATCAATTCTTGCAACTGGTGGTAATGCGATGGTTAAGGCTGCATATTCATGTGGAAAACCAGCTATGGGTGTTGGTGCAGGTAATGTTCCAGCATATGTTCATAAAACTGCAGATATTAAACGTGCAGTAAATGATATTGTATTATCAAAATCATTTGATAATGGTATGATTTGTGCTTCTGAACAAGCAGTAATCATCGATGAAGAAATATATGATGAGGTAATTAATGAATTCAAGAGATTAAAAGTTCATTTCGCAACTAAAAAAGAAAAAGGTCTACTTGAAAAATATATGTTTAATGTATCATCTAAAGAAGAAGCTCCAAGCGCTAAATTAAATCCAGCTATAGTTGGTAAACCTGCAACTTTTATTGCTCAAGAAGCGGGATTTAAAGTAAATGATGATACAACAATCATTGGTGTTGAATGTGATGAAGTTGGCTTTACTGAGCCATTAAGTAGAGAAAAATTATCTCCAGTTCTTGCCTTCTTCAAATCAAAAGATGAAGAAGATGGAATTAATAAAGCTGAAGCAGTTGTCAATTTCTTCGGTTTAGGACATAGTGCTGCAATTCACACTCAAGATAAGGCATTAGTTGAAAAATTTGGAGATAGAGTAAAAGCTTTAAGAGTTATTTGGAATTCTCCTTCTACTTTTGGTGGTATTGGTAATGTATATAACTCATTCCTACCTTCACTAACTTTAGGTTGTGGTTCTTATGGTAAGAACTCAATCGGTGGAAACGTTAGTGCCATCAATTTATTAAACATTAAGAAAGTAGGAAAGAGGAGAAACAATATGCAATGGGTAAAATTACCTTCAAAAATTTATTTTGAAAGAAACTCAATTCAATATTTAAAAGATCGTAAAAATATAAATAAAGCTTTCATTGTTACTGATGCAGCTATGGTACAATTTGGTTTCTTAAATAAAGTTACAGAACAACTAGAATTAAGAAGAAATAAAGTGCAAATTCAATTATTTACTGCAGTTGAACCAGATCCAGATATTACTACAGTAAGAAAAGGTGTTGAATTAATGAATTCATTCCAACCAGATGTAATCATCGCATTAGGTGGTGGTTCTGTAATGGATGCAGCTAAAGGCATGTGGTTATTCTATGAACATCCTGAAGTTAATTTTGATGACTTAAAACAAAAATTCATGGATATTAGAAAGAGAGCATTCAAATATCCAGAACTAGGTAAAAAATCTCATTTAATTTGTATTCCTACAACATCTGGCACTGGTAGTGAAGTAACACCATTTGCTGTAATTTCTGATAAAGAACATAATAAAAAATATCCATTAACTGACTATTCATTAACTCCAACAGTTGCGATAGTTGATGCTGAATTTACTACAAATTATCCAGCTAAACCTACTGCTATGACTGGTCTTGATGTATTAACACATGCTATTGAAGCATATGTTTCAGTTATGGCATCTGATTATACTGATGGTCTTGCACTTAAAGCTATTCAACTCGTATTTGAATATTTACCAAGAACTGTATTTAATGGTAAAAATGATTTAGTAGCAAGAGAAAAAATGCATAATGCAGCAACTATTGCTGGTATGGCATTTGCCAATGCATTCTTAGGTATGACACACTCACTTGCACACAAAATAGGTGCTCAATTCCATACAGTTCATGGTCATACATGTGGTATTTTATTACCTTATGTAATTAGATATAATGGCCAAGTTCCTACAAAATTATCTGTATGGCCTAAATATGAAGAATATGTTGCAGATAAAAAATATCAAGACATTGCTAAATTATTAGGTCTTCCTGCTTCTACTCCTGAAGAGGGTGTTGAATCATTAGCTAAAGCATGCGAAGATTTAGGTAAAGAAATTGGCCTTGCAATGAATTTCAAAGACTTAGGAATTGATGAAAAAGATTGGAATGATCATATCGAAGAAATTGCATTACTTGCATTTGAAGATCAATGCTCACCATGTAACCCTAGAGTTCCTCTAGTAGAAGATATGAAAATCATCTTAAAGAAAGCATATACTGGAGAAAAATTATAATAAAACCAAATTAAAAAAGAAGTTCAATCAAATTTGAGCTTCTTTTTTTAATGTTTTATTTTGTAAGTGATTTATAATATTCTTTTAAACCAGGTATATCTTCTAAAACATAATTATAAAATTCTTCTAATTCATTATCTAAATCTACTTTTGTATCTACATCAATAAAATACATTAAATATGCCATCGCATGATAAATAGATGCTGGATTACTAGATTCAAAATCTTCATAAATTGTTGCTTTAACAAAATTAATGATTAAATAAGTTTTATTATTATAATCAATCGAATTATGTAATTCATTAAATTTATTATTTGCATCTAATAATAATTTTTCAATTTCTTTTCTATTATCTTTCAAATTCTTATCTTTATAAAGCAACATAGCTTTTTTCTTAAAAGCTTCATATTTACCGAACGATAATTTAATCTGCTCATTCTTTTCTTTCATCGGCTTCATTGAAACTACTTCTTTTCTTATTTCTTCTCTTATTTCATTTTCTTTTTCAGTACTTAATGCTTCAATTCCATGGGCTTTATATCGATTATTTTTAGAAATAAGATATATACCACTATTATTCATATCTTCTTCAAATCCAATTAATAAATAATTTAAATATGACATTGCAACATAAGTTATAAAATATATCAATAATTGAATTACATATAAACCAAATGATATAGAAAGTGATGCAACAGCATGTATTGTTTTACCATACATTATTATTTCAATAAGCGCATAAATTAAAGAAAAAGTCTTTATTGCCATTTTTAAAAATGCAAATATATATTTTTTTCTATTTTTCAAGAACTTAAAATGCTTTATTTCTAAGAAATTTAATTTTTTTTGTTTTCCAGGATATAAAATAATATCAAAAATAGTTGAAATAATAAGTAATACAAACAATAATGAATAAATTATAACATTAGTTATAACATTATATTTTTGAATTATCATATAAATATAGAAAACAAAGAAAATAAAAGATGAAATTAGGCCTAAAATAAATATATTGTTTTCTAATTTTCTCTTAACAATATTTAAAGCTGCATAAGAATGATCAACACTCACAGCACCTTTTTCTTTAAATGCATCTACTATTTCACCTAGAGGTCCTATGGTATTAGATAATTCATCTTTTGCATCCTTAATACCTCTAATTTTATTTTTAAAACCTTCAAACAATGAAATCACCACCTTATTTATAATTATAAAATAAAAATGTTAAAAAGAGAAATCAGTTTTGATTTCTCCATAATTTTAATTTTGTTGCTTTAATTCTTTTTTATTTTGATACATTGATTGATCAGCTCTAATAAAAACAGAAACAAATGATCTATCTATTTTGTTATCAAAATCAGAATAACCACAAGCTAATACTACTTTATTATTTGCTTTATTATATAAACTTTTTTTATGAATTATTTCAATCAAATAATCTCTTTTATAATAATCAGATCCTTCAAGGATTAAAACAAATTCATCTCCACCGATACGATAAATTCCTGAATTATGGAAAACATCACTAAGCATTTGTTTTGCATCAATAATATATCTATCGCCAGCTTCATGTCCTAATGTATCATTAACAATTTTCAAATCATTAATATCACAAATAACTACAGAAAATTCTAATGATTTTCCTTGTTTAATTTTTTTATTTAATATGCCTTCTAATTCAAGATAAGAATATCTATTAAAGCAGCCTGTAAGTGCATCTTTTCTTGCTAAAGCCATTTCATGCTCAAGTGTCTTAGCATATTCTTCTTCTTTTTTAACCTTTGCATCAATATTACTAATAGCAATAATTATATGATTTTCATCATTAAATAATTTTAAAGCAAGAAGTGATACATTTACTAAATTTTCTTCTTTAAATCCACCTATATATTGCTTATATTCTAACCCAACTTTTTTGTTTTCACTTAATTCTTTTAATAAATTTTCTTTTTTAAGTAGATTTAAAAATTTAGTTTGATATTGTTCAGGTAAATATTTTTTTGCCTGAACAATACATTCTTCAAAAAATCTAACACCCTCATCTTCAATAACAAGTCTTTTGCTTTCAGTATCTATACTATATTGGGTATATTCATCATTTATGGTATTAACATAATAAATCCTAAAATAGTTTTTAATTAAAGCTAAAGCTATATTAGTATAAGTAATACTTTCTTTTAGCATATCTTTTTGTTCAATTTCTTTTAATTTTTGTTCATTAATATTACTTAAACCAATTACTAATCTATCTTTTTCAATTGGAGTAGCTTTAAGTTTAACGAATTCAGGCTTGTTATTTTGAATAATTCTATATATTATTTCATAAGCTTTTCCATTTGATGTTTCATTTATTAATCTTTGTCTATCTAAAACTTCATAAAGCATTTCTTGATCATCTTTATAAATAACCTTTGGGATATTTACCTTCACAAAATGCCAAAAATCATTACCTGTTTCCCCAATCATTAATCTATCATAACCTTTATCGGTAGTATATCTAACATAATGCCCAGTATTAATATTTACATAATACAAAGTAAAATAATCAAAATACAAAGATTTAGTCAAGGCAATATAAACTTGTTTTTCAGCATCTAAAATAAATTCCGAATCTTTTTTTGAAGGTTCATAACCTAAAGAATTTAAGAATTCTACTACCTCTTTTATTGTATTTACATATTTTTCATCTTGCAATTTAGCTATTGCATCATTATTATCTAGTTTTGTTGCACTAGAAATCAAATTGTCAATTATTAAATCCTTTTGTGGCATGATACATTACTCCTATTTTTTAATCATCCATTGAACCTAATTTTTCCAAAGTTGATTGTTTTTTATTCTTTTTATTTTTTTCTATACGATCTTTTAATTTAATTTTTTCTTTAATAAATAAGAAAACTATAAATGCTAAAATCATCATAGATGATGCATACACAAATAATAATTTTTGACCTAATGAATTAAAATCCATTATTAGACCTACTGCAATTGGTGTGATTGATTGAGCAAGCATTGATGCCATATAATAATATGATGTAAATTTACCTAAATTTTTAGTATTAGAATATTCTACAACCATAGGGAACGAATTTATATTAATCAAAGCCCAACCTATACCAATTAAAACACTCATACCAATATAAAATATCTTCCAGCCAATGCTTACATTACCTTGTGCATTCAAGAAATTAATATTTGGTAATAATGAAATTACAGCAATAGATATTAATGCAATAGCAATTAAAATAATACCAGCTGCTACTGTAGCTTTTCTACCTATCTTATTTGAAATTGATGATAAAAAGATAAATGTCACAATTGAAACAACAGATAATACTGTTGCCATAAGAGAATACATTGTTGAATCACCAACAATATTTTTAAAATATAAAGAGCCAAAAGTTTCAAAAGAATTAAAGGCCATAAACCATAAAAAAATGGCAACAAGTAATATAATTAAATTCTTTTTATCACTCTTACTTAAAGAATTATCTTCATTAATTTCATCTAATGTATCAGCTAAATTTTCACCATATTCAACATCATCTTTAGTTTCAGCAAGCATCTTTGGTTCTTTTAATTTAATTAATAAAAAGATTAATACTGCAACTAAAACAGCTGTACAAACAACAAATGGCCAAATAACTTTATTTTGAATTTCTAATAAAGTTGATTCGCTATTTAATTTAAAAATTCCAAACATGCCTAATATAGTAGCAAATACTCCACCTAAATATCCTATAAGATTAATTAATCCATTGGCACTTGATCTAAGTGGTTTAGGTGTAACATCTGGCATTAATGCTACTGCAGGTGAACGATATGCTTGCATTATTACTAAGAATAACATCATAAATACTATTACTCCTGCAAACATATTCCACATACACATTAATGCTATAAATGGAAATACAATACAAGTAAGTAACATTCCAATAAATACATAAGGCATACGCTTGCCCCATCTACTATTAGTTTTATCACTAACTTTACCAAAAAGTGGCATAATAATTATTGCAACAACATTATCCAGTGCCATAATAATACCAACAATATAATTAGTATTTTCAGCATGTAATAACTCTCTTAGCATAGCTTCTAATATAATTGGGCAGTAAGTATTATAAACTTGCCATAACATTAATATCCCAAAAAAAGCCATACCAATGATCAATGTATTCTTATAATTTAATTTAAGCTTTCTTGTCTCTTGCATATAATCACCGCAAAATAATAATTTTTCGAAACTTTTATTAGAAATAGTATACCATAAATCAAACAAACACTAAAGCCTTAAAATAAAATTAATAAGAATTCAAAGAATATATGTAATATTATTTGTTAAAATGTATTAATTAATAAAATCTTAATAATCATTTGTTTTACAAAAAGAATACTAAGAAAATAGTTTTACTTAAGTAACAAAATATTTTAAATAATTGCTACTATTTTTTCCCAATATATGATAAAATATTTGCCGGTGATAAATTATGGATTATTTAGTAAAAGCATACGCCATGCATGATGGTGTAAGAATATATGCAGCAAAAACAACTGAGCTTGTTTCATATCCTCAAAAAAGATTTAATATGTGGCCAACAAGTGCTGCAGCATTAGGTAGAACACTTACCATTTCTGCTATCATGTCATGCACATATAAAAGTGGTGAATTTTTAAATATTATAGTAGATGGTGATGGCCCTATTGGCAAAATTACTGTAGAAGCTACTGATGGAAAAGTAAGAGGTTATGTTCAAAACCCAGGTGTATATCTAAAAAAAGGTGAAAAATTAAATGTAGGATTAGGTGTTGGAAATGGAACAATTGAAGTTATTAAAGACTTACATATGCGCCAACCATTTTCTTCTTCTTGTGAATTAGTATCTGGTGAAATAGCTGAAGATTTCACATATTATTTTGCAAAATCTGAACAAATCCCTTCTTCTGTTGGCTTAGGTGTATTATTTAATCCTGATTCTTCAGTTAAGGCTGCAGGCGGTTTCTTAATTCAAGTAATGCCAGGCTGTAAAAGTGAAGATTTAGATAAGCTTGAAGCAAAATTAAAAACATTAAAACCAACAAGTCAAATGATTGATGAGGGGATGAGCCCTGAAGAAATCATAAATGAAATAACTGATGGTGATTATACATTCTTGGAAAAAAGAGAATTATCATATGAATGTAATTGCTCAAAACAAAGATTTGAAAAAGCTTTAGAAACTTTAGAAATTAAAGATTTAGAAGATATACTAAACAAAGATAAAAAAGCTGAAATAGTATGTAATTTTTGTAATGAAAAATATATTTTTGATGAAAATGATTTAACAAAAATAATTTTAAAGAAGAAAACCAAAAAATAATTGTAAAAATTTAAAACAAATATTTTATTATAGAAAGCTAAAATCAATAAATTAAAATTGATTTTGGCTTTTTTTTTGTTTTAAAAAAAAGAGCTAAATATTAAATTTAGCCCTAATTCTATCATAGAATTCATATGTTATTATATCTTTTTTAAAAGCATCATAAACTAATTTAGTAACATGAGAATCATCTAATGCATCATGAATTTGTATTTCATGATTTTCATAATAAATATCATAGATTTTAAATAAGCCAGGATCATTTTTTAAATTATAAAATGATTTAATTAGATTAAGTAAATTAACATACCTTATTTTTAAATATTCTACCTTATTTATTTCAAATGATTTATCTAATACTATTTTATCATTTTTACCATATATAATTATAGCTGGATGATACTTCTTTAATAATTTTGAAAGAGGTTTATAAAATTCTTTATAAGTAACACTTGTTTCTAATATTTCTGGTGTTATTTTTAAGAATTTTAATGTTCTACTAGACACAAATTTTTCAATTGTAGGTTTTACATAACTCTCATAAGATGTAATCAATTCATTACCTTTATATAATTCATATCCAGCTTGAATAATTTCAGATTCAAATTCTTTGCCACTAAATGAATAGCTTGGCATAGTCATTTCTAAATCTAAAAACATTGTGTATTCTATTTTATTTAAAAAATCAAATGTAGTTTTATCTACAGTTTTTTTATCAAAATAAATTATTTTATCAAATACACCAGGGCCATAAATTTGGTATATAAAATCAACTTTATAGCAGCTAAAGCCACCTTTTATTATTTTTTTATCTACATATTCAAGGTCTATCCAATTAAATTGATATAAATATTTTTTATACATATTCATTAATCCATTTTGCATATAAAAAAACTTAATATGCTTATAGCATTTAATACCAATAATATTATTATCAAGTTCTATCATATGGATATAACCTTTAATACGCATAATTCTAATCCTTTCTTATTGATAAACTAATTCCATCACCAATATCATATATTGATGATAAATATTTGTCATTATTTAATAACCATTCTTCAAATGCTTGAAGTTTTCTAACTAAGCCTCTTACACTTCTTGATAAATTATTATAATCTTCATATATTAATTTATGAAAATTCATATTATCACATACAATAATGCCTTTATTATTTAAGAGTGGTTCATATAATTCAAAAAATTTTTGATATTGTGCTTTTGCTGCATCTATAAATATTAAATCATATTTATTATTCTTAAATAAATCAAATGCTTCAAGTGCATCAACATTATAAACATTTATTAAATCATTTAACGAAGACAATTTTATATTTTCTTTAGCAATAGAAAATAAATTTTCATCACGTTCTATTGTATCAATATGACAATTATTTCTTTTTGCCATTTGAATTGAAGAATAACCTATAGCTGTACCTATTTCTAAAATATTTTTTACGTTATTTAATTTGATTATTTGATTTAAAAAGACTAACCCTTCATCTAAAATGATTGGTGTTTTATGTTCTTTTGCATAAGATTTTAATTTTAAATCGAAATCATCAAATTTTAAATTATTCCTCATCGCTTCTTTTGCAGCCACCACAAGAGCTACAATCACCTTCGCAATTTTGATTTTCAAAATAGTCAGCTAACATATCTTCTAGCATTTCCCATTCTTCATCGCTATCTATTTTTGAAATTTCGCCTGTTTTACCATCAACTTCAGTATAGCTAGCTGCAGAAATTTCACCTGTTGATTTTACTCTAAATACTACATAATTTTTTTCAAAATCAGCTGAAAAGTATGTGAATAAAATATCGCATAAAAGCTCTGTGCCATCTTCAAGTCCGATTGTTATTGTTCTATCATCCATATAAATCACAACCTATCTAAATAATTTTGTAAGATAACTTGAGCAGCAAGTTCATCTTTTTTTTCTTTTCTTTTATTTCTTCTTAAATCGCCTTTAATCATAGCCTTATCAACAATAATTGAAGTCATTCTTTCATCTTCTAGTATTACTTTTAAATCTGAAGATGCCTCAATCATTTCTTTAAATTTATAAGATATTTGACTGCGAATTCCTTCATCATTATTCATATGTTTAGGATTTCCTAATATTAAAGTTGTAACTTTATATGAATTAGCTAATTTTATTATATATTCTTTAGCTAATTCATAATTATCTTCATCAAACCTAAATGTTTCAAGGCTTCTTGCGATCATACCTAACTCATCAGATATTGCAATACCTAATGTTTTACTTCCTAAATCTAAACCTATGTATCTCATTATTTATATAATTCCTTTAATGATGATAATGCATCATCAACTTTAGATACATCTTTGCCACCAGCTTGGGCAAGTGTTGGTTTTCCACCACCACCGCCTCCAGTTATTTTAGTTGCTTCTTTAATAACATCAACTGCATTAAATGGAGCTTTAGCTGCACAAACAAATGTAAGCTTTTGACTAACAGATGCAAGTAACACTAAATTTAGATTTTTATTATTTAATAAGGCAGTTGCCATATCTTTTACTAAATTAATATCTGTAACATCAGTTTTAGCAAATAATTTATCATTAGTAATAAATGAATCAAATGAATCAAGATTCTTTAATGCATTTTTACTCTTAAGTGCGTTATATTCTTTTTCTAGTTCATGGAATTTTTGTGAAACATCTTTTGCTTCATTTCTAAGCTCTAGGATATAACGATAGCCTACAGCCGTAATATTTTTCTTTTCAACATTACGTTTTAAATTGATACCTTCAGATTTTGCTTTTGAAATTAATTCATCTTCTTTAGCTAAAATAGTATTGATTGTATCTAATACATTTTTAGTTGATTCAACAACATATTTTTGGGCATCTTTTGAAGTTGATGCAGTAATTCTAAAAATACCAGAGCCAATTGATTCAAATGAATAAATTGAATATCTTTGAATATCTTTTGTGTTAGAAACATGTGTTCCTCCACAAAATTCTGTTGATACTTCCATTTTTACTACTCTAACAATATCACCATATTTTTCATCAAATAAGGCTGTAGCACCTAATTTTTTTGCTTCTGCTAAAGGTAGGACAAGTGTTTCAACTTTATGAGCTTCATTAATGTATTTATTAACTAAATCTTCTACTTCTAAGATTTGTTCATCAGAAAGTGATTCATAATTATTAAAATCAAATCTTGAATATGTATCACAAACTTGTGAGCCTTGTTGTGATACATGATTACCTAAAACAGTCTTTAAAGCTGCTTGAAGTAAGTGGGCTGCACTATGGTTCTTTCTTGTTAATTCACGTTTTTCCAAATCAACTTTAGCAAAAACCTCATCACCAACATTTAAATTATTTTCACCAATTATATGTAAATGTTGACTATTTGGCATCTTTATTACATCTTTTACAACATAATCATTAATTAAACCTGTATCTGAAAGTTGACCACCACTAAATGCATAAAATGGAGTTTCATCTAATACTACACCATCATCAAATTTTGCAATTATTTTAGCTTTGCATGATGTTACATCATAACCAACAAATTTGGAATTCTCTTTAAAAGCTAACCATTCTTCATTTTGGCCTTTCATTGAGCCTTTATCAGTTCTTGCTTCTTTAGCACGGCGTTTTTGTTCTTTTAATTTTTCATTAAAGCCCTCAATATCAACACCTAAATTAGCTTCTTGTGCATATTCAATTGTAAGTTCAATTGGAAAACCAAATGTATCATATAACATAAATGCATCTTCGCCACTAATATTTTTATTAGAACGACTTGCTATTTCGTTAAATCTTTTTTCACCATCTTCAAGAGTAGATAAGAATTTTTCTTCTTCAGATTTAATCATTTTTTTAATTAAATCTCTTTTTTCTTTTAAATATGGGTAAAATGGATCCATTATTTCAATAACAACATCAACTAAATCAAGCATAAATGGTTTATTAATGCCAAGCTTTTTAGCATATTTAGAAGCTCTTCTTAATACTCTTCTTAAAACATAGCCTCTTCCTTCATTAGAAAACATTGCTCCATCAGCTAATGCAAAAACTACAGTTCTTACATGATCCGCAATAACTTTAAAAGCCATTTGTCCATTATATTTTATTTTAGATATTTCTTCTGTTTTTTGAATTATAGGATAGAATAAATCTGTTTCATAATTTGTTTCAGTGCCTTGAATTACACAACATAATCTTTCAAGTCCTGCGCCTGTATCAATATTTTTAGATGGTAATTCTTTATAATCATCTCTTTTTATTCCTTCTTGAGAATTAAATTGAGAAAAAACTATATTCCAAATTTCAATAAATCTATCATTTTCGATATCTTTTTCGATTAATTCTTTGCCGCGCTTATCATATTTTTCACCACGGTCAAAAAACATTTCAGTATCAGGTCCACATGGTCCTTCACCAATTTCCCAGAAATTTCCATCAAGTGGTATTAAATGATCTTCACTAACGCCATGCTTCATCCAAAACTTTTTAGCATCTAAATCATGTGTATAAAAAGTAATATAGATTTTTTCTTTTGGAAAGCCAAAATATTTATCACTAAATAATAATTCTGTTGCGAAGGTTATAGCTTCTTCTTTAAAATAATCGCCAATTGAAAAATTACCCATCATTTCAAAGAAAGTATGATGTCTTGCAGTTTTACCTACATTTTCAATGTCATTTGTTCTAATACATTTTTGAGCATTAGTTAATCTTTTGCTAGGTGGAACTACTGAACCATCAAAATATTTTTTAAGTGGTGTAACTCCAGCATTAGTCCATAATAATGTAGGATCATTTACTGGTACTAGTGATGCAGAAGGCTCAACTAAATGACCCTTTGATGCAAAAAAGTCTAACCACATTTGCCTAATTTCATATGATTTCATATATCTCATAATATCAACTCCGTTATTTTCATTTTCACGTAATAAATATTATATCAAAGACAAAAATTAATATCAATAAAATTGGCTCAATTTTGTTATTTTTATTTTTACAAAATAAAAGACAAATTAAAAGCCGGATATAATGTCCAGCTTAATAAAATAGGATAAATGCTTTTATTCATCATTTGTTTTTTATATCATCTGAAAAATCTTTCATTTCTTTTACACCCTAAAATTGGTTTTTAAGCATATTTTTTACATATTAAGATATTAAAAATTAAAATTGTGAAATTTAAAAAACTACCAAATAAATATATTTACATTATACTAGACAATATAGATATATGAAATAGTTTCAAAAATTTAAAATTTTTTTATTTTTTTTACAATTTTACCTCTTTTAAAAAAAGCACAATCGATAATCGAAAGTGCTTAATTATTTATCTTCCATAAATGAATATGGACTAATTCCTTCCATCATATATTCCCCTAAAGTATCAAATGGAATATCTTTGTCATTTATTTTTACAATATCTTCTTTAATTATAGAATTTAAGAAAATACCTAAAGCTGTTTGCCTTAAAAATTCACCTTTTTTTAAACTATTTGCTAAAGATTCTGTTGAACCTAAAATTATTAATTTTTTCTTTGCTCTTGTAACAGCTGTATAAATTAATTTTTTTCTTAACATTCTTCCATAGCCTGGAAGAATTGGTAATATTACATTATCAAATTCATTACCTTGTGATTTATGAATACTTATAGCATAAGCTAAAGTCAATTCATCAAGATGTCCTAAAGGATAATTAACCATTTTGCCATCAAAATTAATCATCATAACATCATTATCGCCAATCTTGGTGATTTCAACAATTTTGCCAATATCACCATTCATTATATCTAGCTTACCATCATTTTTAAGCTGTAAGACTTTATCTCCTACCTTAAATATTTTATTTTCTCTTACAATCTTTTTTTCTTCTTCTTTATTATATCGCCTTTGGATTGCTTCATTTATCTTATCAATCCCGCCAGGTCCTGCATACATTGGAATTAATATTTGTATTTCAGAAAATAAATCTCCACCTGTTTCAATAAATTTATCTAAAACTTTAAAGATATGTTCTTCTAATCTTGCTGAATCACTGACATAAAAAAATACTTCTTTTTTTAATGAAAATAATCTAAAATCCACATTTTCACTTTGAATCATTGTAGAAAGCTTTATAATGTTTGAATCAATTGATTGACGCATTATTTGATTCAATCTATTAATTTTAAAATAATTTGATGACATTATATCATGTAAAACATTACCAGGTCCTACAGAAGGAAGTTGGTTTTCATCACCAACAAAAATGATTTGCACATTAGTAGCTAAAGCATCAAATAAAGTGGCTGCTAAAGTTACATCTAGCATTGAAACCTCATCAACTATCACAAGACTATATGGAAGCTGATTATCACTATCAAAGCTAAATGTTCCCATCGGATTAAAGCCTAAAGCTTTATGGATAGTTACAGCTTTAAAATGAGTTATTTCTGTCATTCTTTTGGCAGCCCTACCTGTTGGGGCAGCAAGTAAAACTTTATCAAGCATTTCATCATCAGTTAGTGATATGCCGACTAATTTAGAATAAACATGTAATAAGCCTTTAATAATAGTCGATTTACCTGTACCTGGACCACCAGTAATAATTGATAATCTTGATGATAAAGAATTAATTATCGCATCTCTTTGTAAAGGTGTATAATCAATTTTTATTAAATCTTCTACATAATTTAAACTAGATATTACATCTTCTCTTTTAAATGGAGATGGAAAATCTGAAATAGCTTTAATTCTTTTAGCTACCTTTTTTTCTGCTTTATATAATAAGGCATCAAAATATCTATTATCTTCATAAACTATTTTCTTTTCTTCTACCATAACTTCGATAGCATTTTTATATTCATCATCACTTATTGAAGGATTATTTAATAAAGCTTTTGCAGAAGAAAACAATTGATCAAATGTTAAATAAGTAAAGCCATATTGAAAGCATACATTATTTAATGTATAGCCAATAGATGCTTTAATCCTTCTTGAATCATTTTCAGGTATCCCCATTTTTTTAGCAAGCTCATCACTTCTCTTAAAGCCAAATCCTTCGATATCATAAATCAATCTATATGGATTTTCTTCAACAATATTTGCTGCATCAAGACCATAAACTGATATTAATCGTTCAATCATTCTATTAGTTAATCCAAAATCATAAAGTCTAATATAAGTTCTTTCACTTTCATAATTTTCTTTAATCATCCTGATGATTGTTTCTTTTTTATCGCTAGATAATTTTGGCACTTTATCTAAAACATTAGGATCATTCATTATATCATTAAGGCAATTTGTCCCAAGCGTATCAACTATCACTTCAGCCATTTTTTTACCAATACCAAAAAACTTATCACTAGATAAATATTCAACTAAACCACTAGCTGTAATATTATTTAATCTTGAATAAGTTTCAATAAAAAGTTGTTCACCATAATTGATATGTTTTTTTATTTCACCAACAAATTCATAACTTAAGCCTTCTTCTAAATGTGGAAAATAACCAACAATCGTAAGGCGAGCACCTTTATCAGTTTTTATTCGAGCTATACGATAATTATTATCTTTATTTTCGTATATATAGCTTAATATTTGCCCATTAACCTTAATTTTTTCACCTAACATCAATATTTTCTTCTTTCATCATCATAAAAGACATCATCTATAATGGCACCACCTAAGCATACTTCACCATCATAAATAACTAAAGATTGGCCTGGAGTTACAGCTCTTGCCCCTTTTTCATAAAACACATGAATATGTGTATCATCAACATATTTAAAATATGCATCATTATCTTCTCCACGGTAGCGGAATTTAACCTGATACATTTTATTTTCAATTCCTTTATCACAAATCCAATTTAGGCTTGATGCATAGCAGTGATTAGATATTAATAAAATATCATCATGACCTTGACCAACAATCAATTCATTTTTTTCTAAATCTTTACCACAAACAAACCAAGCACCATTCTTAAAATCTTTATTACCACCAATGCCTAAACCTTTTCTTTGACCTATGGTGTAATACATTAAGCCGTCATGTTTTCCTAATATAACTCCATCTACAGTCACAATATTGCCAGGTTTAGCAGGAAGATAATTTTTTAAGAAATTTTTAAAATTTCTTTCACCAATAAAACAGATTCCAGTTGAATCTTTTTTGTCTGCTGTATAAATATTTGCTTCTTTAGCAATTCTTCTTACTTCAGGCTTTTCTAAATCACCAATTGGAAATATAGCTTTACTTAATTCTTCTTGAGAAATTTGGCATAAAAAATAAGATTGATCTTTATTTCTATCTTTTCCTCTTAATAAATAATATTTTCCATTTCTTTCTTCTCTTCTTGCGTAATGTCCCATCGCAATTAAATCTGCACCTAATTTTTCTGCTTCCTTCAAAAATGCATCAAATTTGATATATTTGTTGCACATAACATCAGGATTAGGTGTTCTATTTTTTTTGTATTCATCTAAAAAATAAGTAAAAACATTATCCCAATATTCACTTATAAAATCAATTCTATGAAGCTTTATACCAAGCTCATCTGCCACCATTTTAGCATCTTGATAATCTTTTTCTTGAGGGCATACTTCATCATTAATATCTGGATTGCCTAAAATATCATTATTTACAGCTGAATCCCAGTTTCTCATAAACATTGCTTCAACATCATATCCGCCATCTTTTAAAAGTTTTAAGGCAACAGATGAATCAACACCACCAGAAAGTCCTAATATAACCTTCATATCAATCATTTCCTTTCTTAAATACAATATCATTGTATTTCTAATTAAATCGCTTAACAATTTTACCACAATTGTTTCTTGAAATAAAGCCAAAAAAAATATATAATGGCTTTAGAAATATGGGAGAATAACAAGTGTAATAGAATTACACTAATTAAATTTAGGCCTATGAATGAAGAAAAAATAACAAAAGATGAGACAAATGAAGAAGAAAAAGAATATGATAATGGCTTTAAACCTAAAGAAGTTCATTTAAAGCCTGATTATATTTTCTATCGTAAAAATTTTTGGTATAAGGTTTGGAATAGAATAGTTGTATATATTTGCAGTTTTGTGTTCTTTTTTCCAAAATTTTTTGTTTACAATTTTCGAGTAAAAGGTAAAAAATACCGTAAATTTGCTAAAGGTTCAATAATGATATGCAATCATGTTCACGCTTTTGATGTTATATTTATTATCACAACATTTAGAAGGCATTTATTTTACCAAACAACGCTTCAAAGTAATTTAGGATTTGGTTTTGTTTCTAAAATCTTTACTGGAGGTGGATCTGTACCTATTCCAACAGAAAGCCTACAATTGATGCGTAATTTTAGAAATGGTACTATCAAAACCCTAAACATGGGCTATCCAATCTTATTTATGCCTGAAGGTCATTTAATTGTCCAAAGTAAAAAAGTTCGTGAATTTATGCCGGGTGCTTTTCATTATGCATATGAATCAAATTCAAAAACTATTCTACCTACAGTTATTACGTTTCATAAGCCTAAAGGAATATTTAAATTAATAAGAAGAAAAAAACCTACAATTAGATATAATATTTTACCACCATATCATATTGAAGAATTAGAAACTAAAAAACAAACATTAAAAAAAGCTACAGATGATTTACATGAAATAATGTCTAAATATTATTTAGAAAACAGTGATTATTTTTTATAGGAGTTATATGAAAATAACATTTAATACAGATAAAATTACAAAATATCATCTTGATTTATATGAAGAGCCACTAAAATCTATAAAAAATAAAAATGATGATTATTATTTATTAATAATCGATGAAATGGATCCTCATTATTTCATTGATAAATTATCATCAAAACAAATAAAAATCACTGAATTTAATAAATATGAAAAAATTTATAAATTCCCAAAAACATCAAAAGATATTGAAATTGATGTTAAATTAGTTAATGCTTCAATAATTAAGATAATTAATAATTATGATAATGAATATAATGAAGAATATAATTATCCATATAACGAATCTAATCAAATAATAATTGAAGATTATATTGATAATCATTTATTAAATAAAATAACATTTAAAGATGATTTAGGTAATTTAATTAATCCAAAAAATATTAAAGATTTTAAATTATCAAGTTATAAAAAATCTTTAAGACATTATATTGATTTTAAAACACCTTCATATGATTTATTTATCTATTTAGATTATAAAAAAGATATAAATAATGAATTAAATTATGAAGATGGCGCATCTTTCTTAAGTGATGAAGAATACAATAAATTATTTTCCAATATAATTTAAGATAAAAGGGATTGAAACAGTTCAATCCCTTTTATAATCTTTGTTATTTTAATTTTTCTAAATAATATTTTTTGATAGCGGCAAAAGTTTCATCTTCTAAATCATGTTCAATTTTGCAAGCATCTTCTTCTGCAACTTTTTCATCGACACCTAATTTAACTAAGATAGCTGTTAATGTAGTATGTCTATCATAAATCTTAATCGCGATTTTTTCGCCTTCATCAGTAAGATGTAAGCCATTTTCTTCATCAATTGTAATATAGCCTTCATCTTTTAATTTTTTTAGCATTACAGAAACACTAGGCTTAGAAAAACCTAAATCATTTACGACATCAATTGCGTGAACTTTTTCTTTAGATAATGATAATTTATGAACAGATTCTAAATAGTTTTCTCCTGATTCTAATACTGCCATACCTACCACCCCACTCTTTAATAAGATTATATCAAAAAAAGCTATGAATTGAAAGAAGAAAATAAGCCATTTATATATTAATGCAGTAATATACAAAAGTAAAATCACCACTTGAAATTATATATATATTATTTTATAATTTAAGCAACAATTGAAAGGAAAAAGATATGAAAAAATTTGTTTGTAAAATTTGCGGATATGTATATGAAGGAGATAGTCTTCCAGAAGATTTTAGATGCCCAGTTTGTAAAGCTCCAGCATCAAAATTTGAAGAAATGAAAGAATTATCTTTCGCATGTGAACATGTATTAGGAGTAGCAAAAGACGCTCCAGAAGATGTTAAAGATGAATTAAGAAGTAATTTCGAAGGCGAATGTAGCGAAGTTGGTATGTATTTAGCTATGGCAAGAGTTGCATATAGAGAAGGATACCCAGAAGTAGGTATGTATTATGAAAAAGCAGCTTGGGAAGAAGCTGAACATGCAGCTAAATTTGCTGAATTATTAGGTGAAAAAGTATTTGATTCAACTGAAAAGAATTTAAAAGTTAGAATTGAAGCTGAGGCTGGTGCTACACTTGGAAAGCTTAATTTAGCTAAGCGTGCTAAAGCTTTAGATTTAGATCCAATTCATGATACAGTTCATGAAATGGCTAGAGATGAAGCAAGACATGGTAAAGCTTTTTTAGGATTATATAATCGTTATTTTAAAAAATAATATCTTAGGTAGTATGGCAATTTAAATAGCCTTGAAAAAGGCTATTTTTTATTTCAAATTACGTAATAATGCTATTATTTTCCCAAATTTATCACATAATTGATGATTATAATAGTTTATAACTAACATAAAAAGAGGCGAATATTATTATGAATTCAATTTTAAAAAAATTGATTTTTCCAGTATTAACTTTAGCAATTGTTTTATTAGCTTTGACAAGCTGCCAAAACTCTAATTCAATTTCATTTGGTTCAAATGAAACTAATTCCAATTTAGTTAATCCTGTAAATTCTAGTGATGGTACAAATGCCATTACAAATAAAGATTCCAATTTAAAAGAACCTGTTTATAAATCAACTAATTACACGCTTAAAGAAAATAACATTACTGATAAAGAAGAAAAAAAATCTGAATTAATTGTACAAGATATAGTTAATGCCTGTGTTGCAATTACTGCAACTTCAGCAACATCTTCTTCTCGTGGTTCTGGTGTTTTATTTGCATATGATAACGAATTAGGCTTTAGTTATATTGTTACATGCTTCCATGTTATTGAATCATATTCAGATTTAACAGTTACACTTGATGATGGTACTGAATATAAAGCATATTTAGTTGGTGGTTATTCAGATGAAGATATTGCTGTTTTAGCAATTAAAGCTACTAACCTTACTTATATAAATATATTAAGTGATTCAGATACTTTACTTCGCGGTATGGATGTTATTTGTATAGGTAACCCACTTGGTAAATTACCAAATTCAGTATCAAAAGGTGTTATTTCTTATGTCAATAGACAAGTTTTAGCTAATGCATATACAACAAGAACATTACTTCAAACAGATGTTGCGATAAATTCTGGTAATTCTGGTGGTGGTCTATTTGCAGCTAATGGCTTACTTATCGGTATTGTATCAAATAAATATTCAGATGCATCAATTGATAATTTAGGATTTGCTGTACCTTCAAAAATTGTATTATCAACTATCAAAGAATTATTGAATACTGCAAGATATGATGAGGCAAATGATTTATGGAATCCTGGTTATATTGAAGGAGATTATAATTTTGCATTTACAATTTCATTTGGTCAAAAATCAACAGGAATGTGGTCATATATAAATGTAGTTTATGTTTCTAATATGACAGATAATCCTACTGATACTGGTTATGATTCATTACAAATTTATGATATAGTTAATAAAATTACTATTAAATTTAAAGATTCTACTAAAGAAGCAATATCTTATGATTTATCTACTTTAGAATCTGATACACTTACTAAAATAATGTTATTCTTAAATAATAATGTATCAGTTGGTGATACTTTATCATTTGATATTACAAGAAATAATACTAAAACAACTATAGAGTTTGAAGTTTCACAATATAAATATATAGCATAAATTAGACGATATAAAAGCTAACCAAATCATAAAGAAGGTTAGCTTTTTATATAAATCTTCTTTATTTTCTCATCCCATATTTAGATAATAAATCCAGTTTTTATTATTATAGAAGCAACTATTAAATTTAAAAATAGAACTAGAAAAAATCAAATAAAAGGAGTAAAATAAATTCACTGATGCGTAGTTATCCTCTTGTGATTAACGTAAGTCCAATCAGACTTTCGTTAAAAAGGAGGATTTTTATTTTGAACGAAAATAAGATGGCTTTTAAGCCAATTAATAAATTATTATGGACTATGGGATTACCCATAGTTCTTTCTATGGTGCTTCAAGCTTTATATAATGTAGTAGATACTATCTTTGTAATTAATATGGGAGAAGAGGGTGTTAAAGCAAATTTAGCTTTAACTTATGTATTTCCGGTTCAAATTTTTATGATTGCGATAGGGGTTGGAACTGGAATTGGAATAAATGCCTTACTCTCACGAGCCTTAGGTGAAAATGACAAGAAAAAGATAGGACTTACTCTTGGAAATGGTATATTTTTAGGTTGTATAATTTTTTTATTGTTTTTATTTTTTGGTATTTTTTTATCTAATTTGTTTATGTCTTTACAAACTGATGATGGAACAATAATAAATATGGGTACTAAATATTTAAAAATAGTTACAACCCTTTCAATTGGCGCAATAGGTTTTAATGTATTTGAGCGGTTTTTACAGGCAACAGGAAAAACACTTTATTCTACTATTGCTCAAATATCTGGTGCTTTAATTAATATATTATTAGATTATATATTTATATATCCATTAAACATGGGTATAAGTGGAGCTGCATATGCGACTATTATAGGTCAAATAACATCATTAATTGTTGCCATCATCTTTCATTATTTTTTTTATAAAGAAGTCAAGCATAAATTAAGCGATATCTTTCCAAATATTAAAATAATTGGAGGCATCTATAAAGTTGGTTGGGCTGCAATGTTTATGCAAGCTTTACTTTCAATTAATATGTTTGTTATGATTAGAGTCTTCAGTTTAAGCAGCGATGCAGAAATTATTAATGGCACCTATGGTATATATTATAAAATAAGTCAAATAGCCTTATTTTCATGCTTCGGTATGAGTAATACCATCATATCATTACTTTCTTTTAATGTTGGTATGGGTGAAAAATACAGAATAAAAGCTTGTATTAAATGGGGAATAATTAACACAATTATTATTGCTGGAATCATAACAATTCTATTTGAAATATTAGCGGAACCAATTGCTAATTTATTTGGCCTTACATCTTTAAATACAAATAAAGAAGAAATTGTTAATTTGTGTAAAACATCAATAAGAATTGCCTCAACTAGCTATATATTTATGGGAATTTCAATATCAATTCAAGGTGTTTTACAAGCTTATCGCAAGTCAATATCCCCACTAATAATTTCTTTATTAAGATTAATTATATTTTTAGTGCCTTTTGCATTAATATTTGTTTATCAAGAAAATGCTAAAAATACAGTATGGTGGTCATTTTTAATAGCTGAATCTTTAACAGCTTTCATATCTATATTAATATTAAGATTTAATAAAGATATTAAAAAAAATTTAATAGAAGATAAAAAGGAACAATTAAATAATGTCGTTATGAAATAAATAAAGCGGAAAATTTTTTCCGCTTTATTTATTATCTATTTATCTAATTGTTTCACCTGATTTAACTCTTAAATCAGGAATTTCTACTTCTTTTCTAACTGGAGAAGAAATTAATCTAACATTTCTTTCAATTACTAATCCTGAAGGTAATACTAATTTCTTACCAATTACGTTAATACCGCTTGATAATTTATTAGGTACTTCACCATTAGGAACTTTTTTACTACCAATACCAATTACTGAATCATTACCTACTTCAGTATCTTTATCAATAATTGAATCTTCAATCTTACAATTTTCACCAATCTTAACATCATTTAAGATAATTGAATTCTTAATTGTAGTATTTTTACCAACAACTACGCCTGGAGATAATACTGAATTTTCTACATAGCCATCAATAACACAGCCTTCTGAAATTAAAGAAGTTTTAAGTGTTGCATGAGTACCAAGTCTAACTGGAGGTAAATCTTCAGTCTTAGTATAAATCTTCCAATTCTTGTCATTTAAGTCAAGTTCTGGATTTTCTTGACATAATTCAAGGTTGGCTTCAATATAAGATTCATAAGTTCCAACATCTTTCCAGTAATCATAATAATCATATGCAAATACATTCTTTGTATTAATCATTTCTGGAATAATATGCATACCAAAATCTAAATCATCAATTTCTGGATGTGATTCAATTGCTTCTACTAATGCTTGTGTAGAGAAGACATAAATACCCATTGAAGCTTTATTTGATTTTGGTTTTTTAGGTTTTTCAACAAATTGTTGAACTCTTAATTGATCATTTGTTTCTAGAATACCAAAACGTGATGCTTCTTCAAGTGGTACAATTTTAGCAGCGATTGTTAAATCAGCACCTGTTTTCTTATGTTGTTCAATCATCTTAGAATAATCCATTTTATAAATATGGTCACCTGATAAAATTAATACATATTTAGATGCATAACGTTTAACGAAATCTAGATTTTTTCTAATTGCATCTGCTGTACCATTATACCAAGAATTACTTGGTTGTAATAATGTTACAAATGAATCACGTCTGTCTAAGTCCCAAGGTTTACCAACACCAATGTGTTCATTTAAAGATAATGGTAAATATTGAGTTAGAATACCTATTTGGAAAATACCTGAATTTGCACAATTTGATAATGCAAAGTCAATAATTCTATATTTTCCTGCAAAAGGTACTGCTGGTTTAGATCTTCTTTCAGATAAGATATCTAATCTTGATCCTCTACCACCGGCTAAAATTAAAGCTAATGTTTCCATAATATTCCTCCCTATACTAGCTTTTTATATAAATCAATATATGCTAATGCTGATTGTTTCCAGCTATAGTCCATTTCCATTGCTTGCTTAACTAATTTCTTAAAAGCAAGTTTTGAATCATTATAAGTATTTATTGCATAAAACATTACTTCTTTTAAATCAAATGCATTAAAGTTAGTGAATGTAAAGCCTGTTCCTCTACCATTATATTGGTTATATGGTTCAACTGAATCCTTAAGGCCTCCAGTTTCTCTAACAAGTGGTAATGTACCATAACGCATTGCTATCATTTGACCAAGTCCACATGGTTCAAATTTAGAAGGCATTAAAAAGATATCACAACCTGCATATATCTTTTGAGCAATTGGATCTGAATATCCAATATAGCATTTGAATCTTTCAGGATATTTTCCTTCTAAATATCTAAAGAAATCTTCATATCTTTGGTCACCTGATCCCATCAAAATGAATTTTGCATTACTATAATTAATAACATCATCCATAATTGGCATCAATAAATCAACGCCTTTTTGATCTACTAATCTAGATACTAAACCAAATAGTGGTACATCTTCTTTAGTACTCAAGCCAAATTCTTTTAATAAAGCCTCTTTATTAGCTTTCTTTCCAGCAGTAACTGTTTTTAATGTATAATTCTTAAAAATAAATTTATCATTTGCTGGGTCATATTTATCTGTATCAATACCATTTAAGATACCATAAAAATCAAAATATCTTAAACCTAATACATTATTTAAACTATATCCATATTGATCAGTTAATACTTCATCTTTATATGTTGGAGAAACAGTAGTTATGATATTAGATTCCATAATTGCTGTTTTCATGAAATTAATACAACCACCAAATTCAAGTGATGATGAATATGGCATATATAATATATTCATTAAATCCATTGGGAAATTCCCTTGATATTGAATATTATGGATTGAGAATATAGTTCTAATTCTACTATAATCAGTTATACCATAATAATTAGTTTTTAGTACATATGGAAGTAATCCAGTTTGCCAATCATTACAATGCAAAATATCAGGATAGAAATTTAGTACTCTTAATGCTTCTAAGACTGCAAAATTAAAGAATGCAAATCTTTCACCATCATCATCGTATCCATAAAATCCATCTCTTGCGAAATATCTTTCGCTATCAATGAAATAATAATCAATACCATCTGCTATCGCATGGAATACACCTAAATATTCCATTCTATATGCGATTTTTACATATGAATATCCTTGATAATATGCTAGATTCTTTTCTTTTATTTTTTTGTAATATGGCATAATTACCCTAACATCAACGCCTTCTTTTTTTAAGGCTTTAGGTAAAGCACCAACTACATCAGCAAGACCACCAGTTTTAGCAAAAGGTGCGCCTTCGCTTGCGCAAATCAATACTTTCATTAATAACCTCTCCATTTTCTTATATTTCATTCATAATAAAATTATACAATGAAAGCGATTTTATAACAAGAAAAATTAAACAATAACCACTACATTTTCTTCATATTTTTCATACAATTTAATCATCTAAAACCACATTAAACAAAAATAGTAACTTTTACTTGATATGAAAGCTAGTTTTTGCTATAATATCAAAGCGAATAAGCAAAAATAATTATAATATAATTATTATATATAGATAAGGAGCTTTAAAAAATGAGGTCAAGAAATAAAAAAAATACTAAATTCATATGGACTAAAGAATTTATAATATTACTTGTTTTTCTATTAGTATTTATAGGAGCTGCAATCGCTCTTAACCTTCCTACATCTAAAGAAAGAAGAGTTAATAGATTAAATGATGCAATCAGTACATATAATACTGCAAATTCAACATCATATTCAACATTAACAGAAGAAAATGTATATAAAGAAATATCTCATGATGATTTAGCAGTTAAGAAAAATCAAGATGCATATACATATGTATTATATGGTTCACTAAGCGATGGTACATTCTTAGATGAATTAGCAAAAATTAATACAGCAGCTAAGAATTATGATATCGACTTAGTTTATATATGTGATTCTTCATGGTATACAGATCAAGAAGATAAAGACACAGTAGAATTCAGAACTTTAGTTGATCAAAAACAAGATGCATTAAATAAAAAAGTCGATGATGATCAAAAAGATTTTGATGTATCTTTAGGTACAACTTTGTTAGTATTTAAATCAGATGTATTGATATTTAATTCTCAAACTTATTCTTCTTCTGACTCAGCAAGCGAGTATGATTGGAGCAAGTACGTCAATAAAGCATTAACATTAAACAAAAATGAAAACTGAGACTTGTTCTCAGTTTTATTATTAAAGGAGCATATTTATGATTGTCGTATTAAAGAATCAAATTAAAAATATAATAGAAGCATATTTTGATGACAAATATGAAAAAGATATAGAAATCATAACTGAAGAGCCTAAAAAATTATCTTTAGGTGATATAGCTATTCCTTCATTCAGTGTTGTAAAAGTATTAAGAAAGCCTCCAGTTGAGGTGGCAAATGAAATTAAAGCTACACTTGAGAATTCTAATTTACCACTTGCTAAAATTGAAGTTGTAGGTGGTTATGTAAATATCTTTTTGGATAAAGAAAAAATGGCAGGCGATATATTATATAACGCAATCAAAAATGATGAAAAATATGCATCTTCTACCATAGGTAATGGAAAAACAATGGTATTAGATTATTCTTCACCAAATATTGCTAAATCTTTTTCAATTGGACATCTACGTTCTACAGTCATTGGTAATTCACTTAAATTAATATTACAAAAATGTGGTTATAATACAGTAGCTATCAATTATATAGGCGACTGGGGCACACAATTTGGTAAAATGATTGTAGCAATAGAAAAATGGGGAAATATTGAAGAAATCAAAAAAGACCCAATCAATATTTTATCTGAATTATATGTTAGAATTAATAATGAGGAAAAAGAACATCCTGAACTTGCCGAAGAAGCTAGAGAAGCATTTAGAAAAATCGAATTAGGTGAACAAAAATATGTTGATATGTGGAAATGGATTAGACAAGAATCTTTAAAAGAATCTGAACAAATCTATGATCTACTAGATGTTAATTTTGATTCATTTAATGGTGAAGCATTCTTCAATGATAAAATGCAAAGAGTAATTGATATCTTAGAAAATAAAAAATTATTAAAAGAAGATCAAGGTGCTCAAATAGTAGATTTAGGCGAAGATATTCCACCTGCATTAATCAAGCGTTCTGATGGTGGTTCTTTATATATCACAAGAGATTTAGCGGCAGTTATGTGGAGAAAAGAAACATATAATGCTGATAAATTATTATATGTAGTAGGCAATGAACAAAAACTACATTTTATTCAACTTAAAAATGTTATTGAAAAAATGGATTTACCTTACGCAGATGACATTTGCCACATCAATTTTGGATTAGTTCTTAAAGATGGTAAAAAAATGTCAACAAGAAAAGGTAATGTTGTAAAATTATATGATATTTTAATTCAAGCAATTGAGGCAGCAAAAAATCAAATTGAAGAAAAAAATCCAGACCTTCCTAATAAAGATGATGTTGCAAAAAAAGTTGGTGTTGGAGCAGTAATCTTTAATGATTTAAAAAATTATCGTGCCCTAGATTATGAATTTGATGTAAATCAAATGGTAAAATTTGAAGGTCAAACTGGACCTTATTTACAATATACAGGTGTAAGAATTGCATCTATTATTAGAAATCAAAATATTGATTTGACTAATTTAGATTTATCTTTATTTGATAAAGAACATTATTATGAAGTAATAAAATTAGTTGGTGATTTTGATGATGTTATAACTGATGCAGCCAAAGAATATGCACCATCAATTATCGCAAGATATTTACTTGATTTAGCTTCAAGCTTCAATAAATTTTATTCAATTGAAAGAATTAATACTGAAGATGAAAAAATACGTAATACTAATTTTGCTTTAGCTAAAGCAGTAAGAATCGTCTTAAATGAAGGTTTAAGATTACTTGGTATAAAATATCTAGAAAAGATGTGATGATATGTACAACAAAAAGAAATTAATTAGAAACTTAATATTAGTTCTTGGCATCTTAATAGTCCTTGTTATTCTTTTGATTTCTTTAGGCGATATTAAAGCTATTTGGTCAACTATCACTTCTTCTGCTCAACCTATTTGGATGATAGTAAC
>CAJOOI010000026.1 GCA_905236105.1 uncultured Acholeplasmatales bacterium | reverse complement strand
TCAATTCATTTCAACAAAAGAACAAAAAGATGAAATAATCAAGAATTTTGGTGGCTTATGTTGTGAAATGGAAGGTGGAGCAATTGCTCAAGTATGTTATTTAAATAATATACCTTTTGTTATTATTAGAGCTATATCTGATAATCCCAATGAAACAGTACTTATTGATTATGTAGAATTTGAAAAAATGGCCGCAATTAGATGTGCTAATATAACTATGTGTATGATAAAATTATTATAAATAGATAGCTAGATAGAGATTGGGTAAATTTCCAATCTCTATTTTTTTAAATTTTTTCTTTTAAATTCTAAATTTTATGTTAAAATAGGTTGTCACCATATATATGTCTATAAATAGCAGACACGTTTCTACGGGATAGCTACAAATCTCACTATGGTTCAAAATATAATAAATGAGGAGAAAATAAAATGACTTTAATTTTAAAAGGCAATATTATTTCAGCCGAAAAATATGGAGAACTAAATATCGTAGAAAATGGCTATTTAGTTTCTAATAATGGTATTATTGAGGGTGTATTTAAAACATTACCACAAGAATATCAAAATAATAAAATAGTTGATTATGGTGATAAATTGATAATGCAATCATTTTCTGATATGCATTTACATGCACCACAATATCCAATGTTAGGAATGGGGATGGATTTACCACTTCTTGATTGGTTAAATACATATACATTCCCAGTTGAAGCAAATTTCAAAAATACTGATTTTGCAAGAAAAATATATCATGAGCTTGCTTTAAAGCTTATTAAAAATGGTACTACAAGAGTTGCGATGTTTTCATCTTTACATAAAGAAGCAACTTTAATTTTAATGGATGAATTAGAACGTGCTGGTATCTGTGGTTATGTTGGTAAAGTTAATATGGACCGTAATGGTGGTATTGATTTACAAGAAAAAACTCAAGAATCTATTGATGAAACAATAGATTGGCTAAAAAAATCAAATTTCAAACATATTAAACCAATAATAACACCAAGATTTACTCCTTCTTGTACAAATGAATTAATGGAAGCTCTAGGTAAAATTATTAAAGAATATAATTTACCTATCCAATCACATTTATCTGAAAATACATCTGAGGTTTCATGGGTTAAAGAATTACATCCTGACTGCCCTGAATATTTTGATACATATGTAAAATATGGAATGTGGAACAATAAAACTTTAATGGCTCATTGTGTACATTCATCACCAAGAGAATTAAAATCAATGAAAGATAATGGTGTTTATGTAGTTCATTGTGCAGCATCTAATCAAAATCTAATGTCTGGTTATGCCCAAATTAAAAAGATGGTTGATGATGGTATTAATGTTGTTTTAGGTAGCGACATTGCTGGTGGTGATTATTTATCTATGTTTGATAATGTAGCAGCAACAATAAGAGCTTCTAAAGCAAGAAACATTTTAGATAATTGGGAAACTGGCTTTTTAACAGTTTCTCAAGCATATTATTTAGGAACTAGTGCAGCAAATAAATTCTTTGATGAAAAGCCAGGCTTTGCCAAAGGCAATAAATTACATTGTTTAATATTAGATGATTCAAAATTAGTATCAGCACGTAAATTAACTATTAAAGAAAGATTTGAAAGATCAATTTATAATAGACAAGATGATGCTATAATAAGTGTTTATTCTGAAGGAAGAAAAGTATTATAAAATTATAAAGCATTCAAAAAGAGAACCAAATTTCATTCGAGAGGTTCTCTTTTAATTTATTACTATATTTTTTTGTATCCTACTAAGGTTTAATTCAGTGATGTTTTTTACTGTTTTATTGATTTAACCAAGTTTTTATTTGCTGACAAATATAAGCTCTATCAAAATATTTATCTTTAGAAATTGCATGATCTACTTTTTGACCACCATAGGCTTTTTAGTGTTGCCTTGGTTAAACCCCAAGGTTTTTTATTTTTATAAGTTGCATTTTTTGACGTTTACTATGCTGTTTATACCAAACTCGTCTTTCTGTAAAGCAGAATATAAAATTTAACTCTTTTTAATTCGAGAAATGTATTTTTCTTTTTCTTCTCTATTATTAAAAATTATTATATTTTTATATTTATATTTTTCTAACAATCTTAATACTTTTGGTCTTGTTTCAATTTGCCAATTAATTAAAAATTCTTTAAATTCAGGATCAAATTCGTTTTCAATAAAAGGGCAATCTGTCCTATAAGTTCCTACTCTGCTTGAAGCTCCATTTAGCGAATCTTCTAAAGAAAAATTAAAGAAAAAAATAGTATCTAATAATTCCATTCGAGTTTCATAGGTTCTTAAATAATATCCATCGATAATAAATGATTCTTCTTTCAATATTTCATTTAATTTTAAATCAAATTCTTCTCTTGAAATGTGTGTTTTATCTTTATTCCAAAATATATTATCTAAATGATATACTGGTATATCTAATATTTGACTTAATTCGTTAGAAAAATAAGATTTACCTGATCCACCTGGACCTATCACAATTATTTTTTTTCATTTAGTATTATTTCCTTATTTCTTTCAGCTTATTATACCATATAAAGTATATAGAAAGTTATATTATTTATTAATTCAAAATTACATATATTAAATAAAATATTAAAATAAATCCGAATGACTACCTGTTCTAAATAGGAACAATTCTAATTCTTCATCATCAATTGTATAAACTAATAACCAATCTGGTTTTATATGACATTCTCTAAAATCAGAAAAATCTCCTGATAAAGGATGATCGTGATATTTTTCATCTAATTTTTCTTGATTTGCAAGTTTATTAACAACTTCTTCTAATGAAGATAAATCTAATCCTCTTTTTTTAGCCAATCTTAAATCTTTTAAAAATCTATTTGATCTAACAATTGTTAACACTATAATTCCTCCAAAATATCTTTAAATGAATTATATCTTTTATATTTATCTTTATTTTGTTTCATTTCTTCATATTCAGCTAATGCCGATGTAGTAACCTTATTAGGTATTTCTTTTTTTATTTCAAAAGGAATTCTTTGCTCTCTTACTGATTGTTGTAAAAATAAAGTTATAGCTGTCGATAAATCTAATCCAAAATCATTAAATAAAGATACCGCATCTTTTTTTAAATTTGCATCTATAGATATATTAGTATTAATTTTAGCC